>JAFGOJ010000292.1 GCA_016926575.1 Anaerolineae bacterium
CTTTCCCGATCCGGTCGCCCCCAACAGCGCCACCACCTCGCCGGCCCGTGCGTCGAAGGTGATATCATGCAGTACTTTGTGGCGTCCGAAGTAACTGAACGCGACGTGCTCGAAGCGCACGTTCCCTTCCACGCCTGCCAGCGGCTGTGCCCCCGGCGCGTCCTCCACCTCCGATTGCGCGTCCAGAATCTCGAAGATGCGCGTGCCAGAAGCGGACGCCTGGGCAATCGCGGAGATGATCATCCCCAGGCGGCGGGTGGGCACCAGGAGCTGGCCCATGTACGCGGTAAAAGCGACCAATTCGCCGACGGTCAAATCGCCGCGAATGACCTCTCGCCCCCCGTACAAGAGAATGAAGATCGTGCCGATGCTGCCGAGAAAACTGACTGCCGGTACGAACCAGGCGCGCAGCCAGCCAGCCTGCAAGTTCAGATCGAGCAGTCCCACGTTCTCCTCGTTCAACCGTTCGACCTCGGCGCGCTCTTGCGCGAACCCGGCCACGATGCGCGCGCCGCGCAAGTTCTGCTCCAGCCGGCTGGTCAGCGTCGAGACCTGCTGTTGCACAGTGTTGAACAGCGGCCGGTACCTCTGCCCGAAGCGGAGCGCGGTGTAGATCATAAACGGCAGCACGGCCAGAATCAGTAGGGCCAGTTCGAGGTTCATCACCATCATCGAAATGGCGATGCCCACCACGAGCACCGCCAGTTGGCTCAGGCTGACCAGGGCGCGCCCGGTGAGGAACCGGATGCGGTCGACGTCGCTGATGGCGCGCGTGAGCAACTGCCCCGTCTCGGCGCGGTCGTGGTAGCTGAAGGAGAGCGATTGGAGCTTCTCGTGGATCGCGTTGCGCAGGTCGTAGGCGACGTTCTGAGACGCTATCTCTGTCCAACGCCCGTAGAGGAACGTGAAGACGCCTTTGACCAATGTCAGACCGAGCAGGAGCAGGGCGCCGCGCTGGATCGCCGCCGCGTCGCCACCGCGGATGCCCTGGTCGATCACATCGCGGATGATGAGCGGCTGGGCGAACGAGACGCCGTTGTTGAGCATCAGCAAGAGGTAGGCGGCGGTGGAATAGAGCCAGTACGGGCGCAGGTAGCCCATGCAGCGCAGGATGACGCGCGTCCCTCCGGGCTGGCGCAGTGAGATGGGGGTGACCGTTTCACGTGCCATGGTCGATCTCCAGCAGGCGGGCAATGGTGACCAGCGCCGCGTTGACCGCCGCCAGGTCGTCCGGCGGCATAGCGCGCAGCCGCTCGCGCAGCAGCGGAATGCCGCCCAGCGGCGCGTTGCGCGCGAATTCGGCACCGGCAGGCGTCAGTTCGACGATGACGACGCGCTGATCCGCTTCGGAACGGGCGCGCGTCACGTAACCGGCCTGCACCAGCTCGGAGACCATCTCCGAGGCGCTGCTGTCGCTGATGTAATGGTAGGCGCTCAACTGCCCGATCGTCTGTGGGCCGGCGCTGAGCAGGCGGCGCAGCGCCGCGATCTTGCGCCCACTAAGCCCCTCAGCCCGTGCCTGGCGCGCGTAGGTGGTCAGGTAACGCTGTATCTGTAGGAACGTGTGAATGGCATCGGTATATAACGCTTCTTTATCCATACATCGCCCTCGAATCTTTCGGTTCCTGAAATTTCGGTTCCGAAGTAATTTATACCACACGTCGAGCGGGGTGTCAAGCGGATGAACGTGGGTCTGCGTTGGTTGGTCCCCTGGAGCACTACCCATCCCCTTCGATTTGTGGTATCATATCCCCAGCCAGATGCACCTGGCGCGTCGAAGCAATCCATCATTCCAAAGCTGAGGTGCGTTATGATTCTTGTGTTCCTCGCGGCTGCGTGGTTGACCGGCATCGCGCTGGTCGAAGCGCTCGCTATCCCCTGGCAGGTTCTACTCCTGATCGCCCTGGGCGGCATCGTCGCTGCGCTCAACTGGCGCGATAGTTCCCGTGCGCGCCTGGCGGGCGCGTGCGCCGTGGTGTTGGCCCTGGGCGGTGGGCGGTTTCTGTTGGCTCAGCCCCGCTTCGATGCCCACGCCCTCGCGGCCTACAACGACGCCGGCGCGGTGACGGTGGTGGGCGTGGTGGCGGAGGAACCGGACGTGCGCGAATCGCACGTCAACCTGCGCGTGCAGGCCGAGCGGCTGACGCTCCCCGACGGGCGCGAGCTGGACGTCGACGGTGTGGTACTCGTGCGCGCCGCGCGCTACCCGGCCTTCGATTACGGCGACCGGCTGCGCGTCACCGGCCCGCTCGAGACGCCGCCTCACGGCGACGACTTCTCCTACCGCGACTACCTGGCCCGGCAGGGCGTCTACTCGTTCATGCCTGACGTGCGCATCCGCCTCGTAGAGAGCGGCGCGGGCAGCCTCTTCACCGCCGCCCTGCTGGCCTTCAAACGCCACGCCCAGTCGACCATCGCCGCCATCCTGCACGAGCCGGCGGCCTCTCTGCTCACCGGCATCCTGCTGGGCATCGAGAGCACCATCCCGGCCGACCTGATGGCTGCTTTCTCCGCCACCGGCACCACCCACATCATCGCCATCAGCGGGTTCAACATCACCATCATCGCCGGCATCTTCGCCGGCCTCTCCCTGCGGCTGGTCGGCAAACGCTATGCCACCTGGGTCGCCATTGCCGGGGTCATCGTCTACACCGTCTTCGTCGGCGCGTCGGCGGCGGTGGTACGCGCCGCCGCGATGGGCACGCTCTACCTGCTGGGCAAACACCTGGGCCGCTCGACCTTCGCCCCGGTCTCCGTGGCCGCCTCGGCGATCTTTATGACGCTGCTCAACCCCAACACGTTGTGGGACATGGGCTTCCAGCTCAGCTTCGGCGCGACGGTCGGGTTGATCCTCTACACCGACCCGCTGGAGCGGCTGGCGACGCGCCTGCTCGAACGGCAGATCGGCCCGGTGCAGGCCGAACGTGTCGTCGGCTGGCTGTCTGAGGCGCTTCTGGTGACCACGGCGGCACAGATCGCCACGCTCCCGCTGATGATCGCGGCGTTTGGCCAGCTCTCCCTGGTCACCCTGTTGACCAACGTGCTGATCCTGCCGGTCCAGTCTGCCCTGATGATCTCCGGCGGGATCGCTACATTGACGGGCATGGTCTGGCTGCCCGCCGGGAAGGTCTTGGGTTGGATCGCCTGGCTGCCGTTGATTTACACCATCGAGATGGTGCGTCTCACCGCACGCGTGCCCTTTGCCTCGGTCTCTTTGGGGCACGTGGAGGTGTGGATGGCGTGGCTGGCGTATGGGACGATCGGTCTGCTGACCTGGTGGGGATACCAACCCGGAGAGCGGCGGGCCGAACTGCGCGCCCGTGCGCGCGAGGCGTGGTCTGGGCTGGCGGCGCGGGTGAGCGACCGGGCGCGGCTGGGGGCGGCGGCCTTCCTGCTCCTGTTCACGGCCATTGCCTGGCGCGCGCTGCCTGACGGGCGGCTGCACGTCACGTTTCTGGACGTGGGGCACGGGGATGCGGTCTTCATCGAGACGCCGGCGGGCCGCCAGGTGCTGGTGGATGGCGCTCCCAGTTCCTCGGTCCTGCTCGACCGGCTGGGGCGGCGCATGCCGTTTTGGGACCACACGATCGACGTGGTGTTGCTCTCGCATCCCGACGACGACCTGTTGCCGGGCCTGCTCCCGGTACTGGAGCGGTACGACGTGGCGCGCGTCGTCGCGCGAGAGATGCCGTGCTACAGCGATGTGTGTGCGGAGTGGGAGGCCGTGCTGGCTGCGTCGGGGGCCGAGGTGCTGCGCGGCGAGGCGGGCCTGCGGCTGTGGCTGGACGAGAGCTTGCTGCTGAGCGTGCTCCATCCCGGGCCGGACCTGTTCGCCGACTCGGGTGCGGCGCGCAACGACAATGGGCTGGTGGTACGGCTGGACTATGGATCAGTCTGCTTCCTGCTGACCGGAGACGTAGGGGAGGGTGTGGAAGCGGCGCTGGTGGAGAGCGGCGCATGGCTCGACTGCACGGTGCTCAAGGCCGCCCACCACGGCGACGCGGGGTCGACCACGGCAGGGTTCCTGGCTGCGGTCAGCCCGGAGGTGGTGGTCATCCCCGTAGGGCCGGACGACCGCCTGCGCCGCCCGCACTGGGAGTTGTTGGAGCGGGTCGAGCGGCTGCCCGTCTACCGCACCGACGAGGACGGCTGGGTGGAGGTGGTCAGTGACGGGGAGGGGTATTGGATAGAGACGGAGCGATAGGAGCACCAAGTGGGAGAGGGGCGGGGGAGAGCGTGATGCCCGCTCGGCGCGGATCCGTGACCCGCGCTCCCGCCGGGTCACGGACCCGGCGGGAGCAAGAACGCGGCCTATTTTCGGAGCAGTTCTTCGACCAGCCGGCCGTCTTCCAGATGTACCATGCGATCGGCGCGGGCGGCGGCGTCGGCGCTGTGGGTGACCAGGATCAGGTTTTTCCCGGCCTGGCGCGTCAGCCGGTCCAGCAGGGTCAAGATGTGTTCGCCCGTCTCGGCGTCGAGGTTGCCGGTCGGTTCGTCGGCCAGCACGAGCAGCGGGTTGTGAACCAGGGCGCGGGCGATGGCGACGCGCTGCTGCTCGCCGCCGGAGAGGCGGTCGGGGAACGTGTCACGGCGGTCGAGCAGCCCCACGGCGTCGAGCATCGGCGCGGCGTGCTGCTCCAATGCCTCTCCATTGACGCCGCTCAACTCCAGCGGCAGGATCACGTTCTCCCACACCGTCAGTGTGGGGATCAGGTTGAAGAACTGGAAGATGAAGCCGATGGCGCGGCGGCGGAAGAGCGTGCGCTGCCGCTCGTTCATCGCGGTCAGATTCTGGCCGTCCAACCAGATTGTGCCGGCGTCGGGCCGGTCGATGCCGCTGATCAGGTTGAGCAGCGTGCTTTTGCCGCTGCCACTCTTGCCCAGGATGGCGACGGACGTGCCAGGGGCGAAATCGGCGGATGTATCGCGCAGCACGACGCGCGTGTGCGGCCCTTCCTGGAAGCTCTTGGTAAGGCCCTCCAGCCGGATGAAACCATCACGCATCTGTCTCGTCTCCCAGGTCTATCTCTGATTTCATCATTTCCCTCAGGAGCGTGGTGGCGTAGCTACCCTTGGGCAGCGAGAACGCGAGCAGCACGCCCTGGGGGTGGGATTCGATGGTCAGGTCATCGACAAGCAGACGTCCGCGGCGGCGCGAACCGGTCAAGTGGGCCTGGCGCAACATCGGCTCCGTGACGCCGGCGTGTTCCAGAATCTCGCGCTCCAACGCGCCCGGCGCGCCGCCGGCCCAGGTCATGCGGTGGCCGTAGATGGGGCCGGTGAAGTCGATTTCGCCGCGTTCGAAGCGTGGCTGCTCGACGGCGGCGTCCTCGACCTCGAACATGCCGCCGGTGTCGGTCTTCTTGGCGACATCGCCGGCAAGCAGTTGCCGGAACCAGCCGCGCTCGATGCGCGCTGCCAGCCACATGTTGAACAGCGCCGATTGATAGGCGCGCAGCACCAACTGGTGCAGCCAACGCTGACGGGGTCCCCGGCCGGTCAGGAGCGCCGCGCGCCCCTTCTGCGCGTTGTCGCCGTGCATCCCGAAACGCTGGACGCCGTAGAAGTTGGGCAGCCCGCGCTCGCGCAGCGCAGCGGCGATGGCCTCGCTGCGTGCCAATGCCTGCGGGTGCGGGTCGAGCACGACGATGTGGAAGCGGTTGCCGATCAGGTGGCCCGTCTTGAGCTTGTTACGGTGGCGGCGTGCCCACTCGACCTGTACAGGCAGCTCGGCGGCGATGCGGCGGGCCACGTCGCCGGCGTCGGCGGTGGGCAGGTCGAGCGAGAACGTCTGGGTGACGTGGGCGTGTTTGTCCTTCCAGCCAGCGCAGCCCACGTCACTGTGGCGGATGCCGAAGAGGTCGGCCAACCGCTCCTGAAGCTCGCGCGTCGCCCAGCCTTCGCGCGTCAGGTGGACGTAGACGTGCTGGCCCTCCCCGCTGGCGTCGTAGAGTGGGATCTCTTCCACCACGAAGTGGGCCGGTTCGGCTTTGATCTGCCCGCCGATGCCGGGTAGGTCCCCTGTAATGAAGGGAAGGTCAGATATGTCATCCAGGTCTCTGTTCACGAGTCAGTCCTGTTTAGGAAATA
>JAFGOJ010000293.1 GCA_016926575.1 Anaerolineae bacterium
GCCTCGGCCCGGTCGGGCGGAGAGTCCCCTTCCGCCGCCGCACCCACCAGCAGCGCCATCACCAGTGCCAGTCCTATGGAAAGCCACAGTCGCCTGTTCATCGTCCTCCCTCCTTGTAACAGTCGCGGCGGCTTTGGAAAGCCACCCGACATTTTCTGTAACTGCTCAACCTGGTTGACTGAACAGTGCCCCGGCCCGAAAAGGGGAGAGATGGGGGTGTCGAAAGCGGCTTCGCCGCTTTCGACACCCCCGTCTTTCCCCTCCTCGCGGGCGAGGGAGGCAACTGCGAAGCGAAGTTGAGCAGTTACGATTTTCTCAACGTAGGGCGGATTTACAACCCGCCGCCCCTTGGTCTAAGGGAAAGCGGTGGTCCACTGCCCGTCTGTGAAGTCCAATGCGAACAGGAACGTCGACGGCACGCCGGTCACCTCGACCAATACGCCGTTCTCCGTCGTCTGGATCAACAGGCTGACGGCCGTTTCGCCCGCGTTGGGCCACCCGACCGTATCCCACAGATCGTGTTCACACCACACCTTGCCAAAGCCATGGACGGGCAACTGGTAGCCGTCGGGCACGTCCATATCGGCACAATCGGGATGAACGTCCGGCTGGCTCTCGTCCCAGGTATCGTTGTAGGGGGCCAGGAAGCCCAGCAGCGTGGCTTCGTTATATTGGGCCAACGCGTAGATGCGGCGCGTGTCGGAGCGCCAGATCATAAAATCGTGCGAGTGGGTGTGCGGGTTGGGATTGTCGACGTTGGTCCAGAACTCCTGAAACGCCCCATAGATGGAAAAAGCGTCTTCGATGGGGCAGCCGAGGTCGACGCCGAGCAGGTCTGCCTGATCCACGATCGATTCGAAGGCGGGATCAAGATCGGCGCACGCCACCGCGGTGGGGGTGTCAGTCGGGGTCGCAGTGGGGGTGGGCGTGGGGGTGCTCGTGGCCGGCGCGGGCACGACGATGCGCACGTAGACGGAGGAGCCGAAGCGCGTTCCGTCGGGGGCCTCGAGACGCCAGTCCCCACGATACGTGCCGGGGGTTTGGGGCGCGCTCAGGTTGACGTCGATGTCGATCGTCTCGTCGGGAGCCACGACGCCGGCCGGGCGCGAATCCGGCCCGCCCATCTGATCGCCGGAGATGAAGGCCAGGCGCGTGCCCGCTTCCCAGGCACACGTGCCGGTGTTGCGCAAGCGCCACGTCTTGACGAACGCTTCGCCGGGGGCCATCTGCGTATCGTCCGGCACGGTCACATCGGCCACGAAGGCCGCGTTAAGCGTGCAGTCCTCCGGTCCGGGCACGTCGGGTACGGCGGTGTTGGTGGGTTGGGGAGGCAGAACAGTAGAGGTGGGGCTGACCTCGGCGCCGTCCCATGGTTCTGCAGTTGGGGAAGCGGTCGCGTCGTCGCCCGGCGCATTGCAGGCCAGCGCTGCCGTCAGCAGCAAGAGCGCAGCCAAAGCCACAGCCTGTCGAGAGGGTCGCATATCAACCTCCTGAGCGGGTCGTCTGACGAACTGGAACCTGGTCGAGCGGAAGGGGCAGGTTACTTTTCGAGCAGGTAGCGCAGGCTCATCTCCAAATCGTCCAAGTGCTCCATTTCGATGGAGACGAAGGGCGCTTCGGGCAAGCCCTCGATCATCGGCACGATCACGTCGTAGTCGATGATGCCGCCCTCAGCACAGAGCGGCAGGTGTTCGTCGTACAGGCCGTGGTGGTTATTGATGTGGTAATGGATCAGGTGATCTTGCAACCGTTCGACCCAGGCCGCGCAGGACATCGAATACGAGTAAAGGTAGACGTGGCCCACGTCGAGACAAACGCCCAAATAGGGGGAATCGACCCGCTCGACCACTCGGGCGATGATCCCCGGTTCGGGTTCCCACATATTTTCCAGCGCGATGACCACGTCCAGCCGCTTGGCCTCTTCCACCATCTCGTAAAAGAACGTGGCCTGGCGCTCCAGCCAATCCGGCTGGTAGGCGGGGCGGCGAATCCAGGGCAGGTAGTTGGCGTGAAAAACGACGTGGCAGGCCCCCAATTCCGCAGCGATCTGCATGCTGAAGATATAGCGGCTGCGGGTCAAGGCAACCACACTGGGGTCGACGCTGGCGCCGCTCATATCGTAAAAAGCTCCGTGGAAAGCGATTTCGCCTTCGAAGCCACGGAGCAACGCTTTCTGCTGTTTTAGCAAGCTTCGCCAATCGCCATCCAGCAAGCTGGGCTGGTAGCCATAGACCTGAATTTCGATGCCAACGTGATACTTGCTGGCAAGCGCGACGCACTGGGCGATATCCGGTTTCTGGGAGGTGATTGCAAGCCGATCCATAGAATCTCTTGCCAAGATTGTACACCAACTCTTGGCAATGTGCAAATTGAGCCAGGGTGTAGGATTTGCCTAACCGAAAGAACTGTGGTATAAAGTAAACATAAGCCCCCGTAGCTCAGTTGGATAGAGCATCGGCCTCCGGAGCCGGCGGCCCGCGTTCAAGTCGCGGCGGGGGTATACGGACAGCCCGGTCAATATGACCGGGCTGTTTGATTGGGCACGTTTTTTGCCCAATCGTGCGCTTGACATCACCTTGGCGAATGGGTATAATCTCAAGCAAACAGCCAGTTCCCCACGGAAAGGAGCGACATGTCTATTGAAACGCAGTTCGAGCAAAGATTGTCCTCCAAGCCTTCGAAGTCGCGTGGATTGCACGGAAGACGCACCCGTGAGACCATTCAGGCCTACCTTTTCCTCGCCCCAGCCCTCATTGTCCTTTTCGTCTTCGGCATCTTGCCGGTAGGCTACGCGCTGTATATGAGCCTCCACCGGTGGCGCATTCAGCGGGGCGACTTCATCGGGCTGAACAACTACATTGACCTGGTTGGGTCGCCGCTCAACCTGGCCCTCATCGTCGTAGGAATTGGGTTACTCATCGGTTCCTACTACGTCTGGCGTGGCGCTGCCGAGCAGACGTCCGGCTGGAAGACGGGACTGCGCATTGCGTTCGCTGTCATGCTGATGATCGGCGGGCTGACGCTGGTACTGGGCGTCGATGGCATGATCAACGCCGCCGAAGAAACCCGCCGCACCGAGGACTTCATGCTCTCCATTCTGCGCACCGTCTTCTACTCGATAGGCACGATGCCCTTACAAATTGCCCTCTCCTTCCTGTTGGCAAACCTGTTGTTCCAGGGCATTGAGGGCAAGTCCTTCTTCAGAATGCTCTTCTTCTTGCCCTACATCACCCCCACCGTCGCCACAGCAGCCGTGTGGAACACGGTATTCGAGCCACGGCGTGGGTTGATCAACACCATCCTGACGTGGACAGGCATCGCCGAGGCGAACCTGCCCAACTGGATCTTCGAGCCCGCCGGCATCACGACGCTGCTGGCCCAATGGTTCAATGTCAACCTGCCGGACTGGGTCGTCAGCTCACCCGTCTTCAGCGGCCCTAGCCTGGCTATGGTCGCCGTCTGCATTTACAACGTGTGGGTCTTCACAGGCTACAACACCGTCATCTACCTGGCGGGGCTGGGCGCTATTCCCGCAGAACTGTACGACGCAGCGAAGATCGACGGCGCGGGGCGCTGGTCGATTCTGCGCCACATCACCATCCCCCTGGTCTCGCCCACCACCTACTTCCTCTCCATGATGGGCATCATCGGCACGTTCAAAGCCATCAACCACATCTACATCATGACCCAGATGGTCGGCCTGGGCGGGCCGCAAGACACGACGACCACAGCCGCCATCTTCGTCTTCAAACAGTTCCGCGAGGGAAATCGCTGGGGGGTCTCGACAGCTGCCGCGTTCCTCCTGTTGGGTATCATCTTACTGCTGACCTGGATCCAGAACCGGGTCGCCGAGGGGAAGGTGCACTATGCCTGAGACAACCGCGTCGAAACGCTCCTTCCGCATCCATCCGGTCCGCATCTTGATGTACACCCTGCTCGTCCTGGGCGCTTTGGTGTGCATCTTCCCCTTCATTTGGATGTTCCTGACGTCCTTCAAGACCTACGGGGAGCATAGCACGCGCGTCTTTTGGCCGCGCGCGCTGACCATTGCCCCGTACACCGACCTGCCCGAATCGTATGAATTGGAGCTGGAACTGAGCCCCACCTCAACAGACGCGTGGGGCGGCGCGCCGTCGTCGCAACTCCCCCTGATGGAAGGACAATTCGAGTTATGCCAGGTGGCCGCACCGGTTCAGGACCAGATGGATCGCTCAGGGGTTGAACTACCCGTGACGGTGCTGATCCTCATCGCCGATACCAATTCCGAGGTCGATGGATACGACACGTTCTACTACACCGTCGAATCCCGCGTCATCCAGCAGGGCACAACGCGTGCACTCCTGGGGCAGCGATGGAAGGCACCTTACTACCTCTCCGCGCCCGATATGCAGCGCTGGGGACCGCAGTTGATCGTCACAGACAACGACCCCGAGCACTTCACCCTCCGCGTCACCTGGCAGCCGGTAACGATGTTCCTCTTCAACTACCTCGACGGCTGGACCGAATCCGATTTCGGCAAGTACATGTGGAACAGCGTGCGTCTGACCGTCATCCAAGTGGTCGGCGTCGTCTTGTTCTCGACGATGGCCTCTTACGCCCTGGCACGCATGAACTTCCCCGGACGCAACGTCGTGTTCACCCTCTTCCTGGCAACGCTGATGTTGCCCGAAGTCGTGACCCTGATTCCCAACTTCTACATCGTCATCCAGCTCAACCGATTCTTCGAAAATACCTTTGGCATCCAGAATGCGTGGCTGAACAACTGGACCGCGTTGACGATTCCGTTCATGGCCTCCACCTTTAGCATCTTCCTCCTACGCCAGTTCTTCGCCCAGATTCCCAACGAATTGTACGACGCGGCGCTGATCGACGGCTGCGGGCACACGCGCTTCCTGGTCCAGATCGTGATCCCCCTCTCCAAGGCCCCCCTGATGTCGGTGGTCATCTTCAACGGCATCTGGAGTTGGAACTCGTTCCTCTGGCCGCTGATCGTGACCACCCGAGACACGTGGCGGCCCATCACGGTGGGGCTGAGTAAATTCATCGAAGAGGCCGGCTCCCGCATTCACCTGATGATGGCGGGGGCAGCAATCGCTATTATTCCCATCCTGATTCTCTACTTCTTCACCCAGAAACAATTTACCGAAGGCATTACAACGACAGGCTTGAAAGGCTAACGTCTAAACGGGAAAGGAGGTGTTGCTTAGAAACGAGCAAACGTCTTTCGAGGTTTCGACAAAACATTCACAGACGGCAACGAGCCGTCAATTAACATCCTTAGGAGGAGAAAATGAAAGCACGGAAACTGTTGGCCGGTTTGGCCATCTTGATGGTGATGGGCCTCATCATCACCAGTTGCGGCCCCGCCGCCCCCGACTACGATACGGACATCTACGGCGACCTGGATAACCTGGACCCCAGCGGGCAGACCATTACCTACTGGTACCAGCACTCTGGCAGCCGTGAGGAGACTATGCTGGCGATGATCGACGACTTCAACGCCACCAACGAGTGGGGCATCACCGTCCAGGGCGAGTACGCCGGTGGGTACGACGAGATCTACAACAAGATCATCGCCGGTATCCCCTCCGGTGAGGTGCCCGACCTGAGCGTCGCCTACCAGAACCAGGCCGCCACCTACGCCACCCAGGGCGCTGTGGTCGAACTGACCCCCTACATCGAGAGCGAAACGTGGGGCTACACCGAAGAGGAACTGGAAGACTTCTTCCCCTTCGTCCGCGAGGGCGACGTCCTGCCCCAGTTCGACGGGCAGTATGGCTTCGCCACCCAGCGCTCGATGGAAGTGCTCTACTACAACGTCGATTGGCTGACCGAGCTCGGCTACGACCACCCGCCGCGCACGTGGGAGGAATTCCGCGAGATGGCCTGCGCCGCCTCTGACCCCGCCGCCGGCACCTACGGCTACGAGTTCTCGATCGATACCTCGACCTTCGTCGACATGCTGGTCAATCACGGTGGGCAGATGCTCAACGAAGACGCCACCGAGTGGGTCTTCGACAGCGAAGCCGGTGTCGAGACACTGAGCTTCATCCAGGAGCTGTTCAACGATGGCTGCGCCATCCTGGAGACTGAAGCCTACGCCGACCAGGCGGACTTCGGCTCCGGCATCGTGCTCTTCACCATCAGCAGCACCTCCGGCCTGCCCTACTACCGTAGCGCCGTCGCCGAAGGCGCGGGCTTCAACTGGAACGTCGCTCCCCTCCCCACCGCCCTCGACGCCCCCCGCCCCGACATCTACGGCGCCAGCATCTCGGTCATGAAGACCGACCCAGAAAGCCAACTGGCGGCCTGGCTGTTCATCAAGTGGCTCGCCGAACCGGAGCCGCAGGCCCGCTGGGCGCGCGCGTCGAACTACTTCCCCGTCCGCGCCTCCGTCGCCAGCACGCTGGATGACTACTTCGGCGAGAACCCGCAGTACGAAGAATCCTTCAGCTTCCTGGCCTACACCCCCGCCATCGAACCGGGCGTCGCCGGATACGACGAGTGCCGCGACGCCATCGGCGAGATGATGACCGCCGTCTCCAATGGCGAAAACCCTCAAAGCTGGCTGACCAGCACGGTCGAGGAATGTAACGCCTTCCTCGCCGAAGCCGCGCCTGACTAGAGCGGTTCGTCTGATCCGAACGCGGGTTGCGGGCCGTACGCTCGCAACCCGCATCCCTTACGTCGCGTCGAGACGCCCCGGCGGGGCGTCTCGACTGAACCATCACTGCGAGAGGTCGCCTATGTCTGAAATCGCTGTACAAACTGTCTATTTCGAACAGCCGGGCCGCCAGAATACCGCCCGCACGCTGGACATCGCCCGCCAGCGCGCCGAACAGCTCCACATCTCCACCATCCTGGTCGCCAGCTCCACCGGCGAGACCGGCGCGCACGCCGTCAAGGCCTTCCAACAGTATGACGTCGTCGTGGTCTCCCACGCCGCCGGGTTCCGTGCCCCCAACACCCAGGAAATCCTGCCGGAACACCGCACCGCCATCGAAACAGGCGGCGGCAAGCTCCTTACCTGCCAGCACGCCTTCGGCGGCGTCAACCGCGCCGTGCGCAAAAAGATGAACACCTACCTCACCGACGAAATCATCGCCCAAACCCTGCGCACCTTCGGCGAAGGAACGAAGGTGTGCATCGAAATCGCCCTCATGGCCGCCGACGCGGGCCTCGTCAAGGTCGGCGAACCGTGTATCGCCATCGCCGGCACCGGCCGCGGCGCCGATACGGCCTACGTCCTCGCCCCCGCCAACACCTACACCTTCTTCGACCTGCGTATCATGGAACTTCTGGCCAAACCCAGGCTGGACTGAATCGCCAGGAGAGCACGATGAAACCTGCCGCAGAGATGACGTTCGAGGAAGCCCTCGCCGAACTCGAGCAGACGGTACGCTGCCTGGAAGACGGCGGCATGACTCTGGCGGAGAGCCTGGCCCTCTACGAGCGCGGGCAAGCCCTGGCCGCACGCTGCAACGTCCAACTGAACGAAGCCGAGTTGACCGTCCGGCAACTGACGTCCGCCGGCCAGGAACTCCCCTTCGAATCGATCTGACCCTCATTTACCCGAATCTGAAACGCTTTCTTAACCGTTTTGCGTTGATCGGCCGACACAGGCAATGTTATAATACAACAAAAGCACCACGCCTTTGCCTTGTACGGAAGTGATACGCGTGAAAGAACACACAGAACCAGAGCAAATCAAAGGAACCCGCAAACTCGATCTGCGGTCGATCCTCGCCCTCAATATCCGCAGCCGGATCGTCCTGCCGTACCTGATCCTCACCCTGCTGGTGGCCATCGCCGGCACGTACGTCGTGACCAACCTGGTCGCCAGCTCCCTCGACGAGCGGCTCACCAACCACCTCCTGGAAGCAGGCCGGGTCGTCTCCGATGATCTGGTGCGCCAGGAACGCGCTCACCTGGAGGCCGCCGGGTTCATCGCCTTCACGCAAGGGATGAACGACGCCCTGCTGGCCGATGACCCGCAGCGCGTCGCCGAGCTGGCCGAACCCGCCGCCAGCGGCTTTGGCATCGAAACCCTGGTCATCGTCACCGCCGACGGCGCAGAGATGCTCCACCTGCTGCGCCGGGCGGATGGGTCGCTCCAACGCCTGGAAGGCCACTTCGGCATCGCCGACCTGCCGATCGTCCGCCCGCTGCTCGACGCCGGGGACCCCACAGGCCCGCCACGTCGCGCCATAGGACTGCACGCCATCGACCAGCGCTACTACTACCTCACCGCGCTCCCCTTCGGCCTGGATGGCACGCTGAGCGGCGTGATCATCGTCGGCACGTCGCTCGATACGCTGCTGCCTCAGTTCAAAGCCACCTCTCTCGCCGACGTCACGGTTTATCTGGACGGGGGCCGTGCCATCGCCAGCACGTTCACGTTCGCAGAATATGCCACCGACGGCGCAACGGTGCGCCTGGAAGACCTCTCCATCGTACCGGAACTGTACGAGTCCTGCCTCCAGGCGACCGAATCGGTCAAGGGCGAAAACGTCGAGTTGTACGGGCGCGACTACCGCATCGCCCGCGGGCCCTTGGCCATCGGCAACGACCGTCTGGCCGTCTTCAGCGTCGCCCTGCCGTCCAATTTCATCATCCAGGCCGGCACGACCAGCCGCAATACCTACGCGCTGCTCTTCGTCGCCGTGGCCGCCAGCGTCGTCTTGATCGGCTACGCAACCGCCCAACGCATCACCCGCCCCCTCAGCCGCCTGGTGCGCACCTCCCAGGCGGTCGCAGAAGGCGACCTTGACCAGCGCACCGGCATCGACCGGGCCGACGAAATCGGCTCGCTGGCCGCCTCGTTCGACGAGATGACGGAGCGCCTGACCGAGCGCACGCGCGCGCTCAAGACGCTGCTCGACACCTACCAGGAAGCCTCCGGCCGGATGCGCGCGATCCTCCTCAGCATCGGCGACGGCGTGCTGCTCGAAGATATGGACGGCAATTTCGTCCCCCTCAACCCCGCCGCCGAAATGATGTTGGAAGATATGGCGCAGAATTTCCTCTCTAGCCCGCTGCACGAACTGACGTCCGACGAGGACGGCCATGAGAGCGGCGCAGCCACCCCCTGGATGCTGGATCACCGCCGCTTCCAGATGGGCGAGAAGGTCGTCAGCGTCCACTCCGCCGCCGTGCGCACCGATACCGGCGAACAATTGGGTACGGTCATCGTGCTGCGCGACGTCACCACCGAGGCCGAGACCGAACGACTCAAGGACGCGTTCGTCGCCCACGTCTCCCACGAGTTGCGCACACCCCTCACCGCCATCAAAGGCTATTGCAGCTTGATGCTGAACGCCGACCAGCCCGTCCCCCCCCACTACCACGGCTTTCTCGAAATCATCGACCGCCAAACCGACAGCCTGGTCATGATGATCGAAGAACTGCTCGACTTCTCGGAAATGGAAGCCAAAGGCAAGTTGCGTATCCACCGCCAACCCGTGTCGCTCACCGACCTGATCGAAGACATCGCCGCGGCGTGGCGACCCAAAATGGAAGAAAAGGAATTAGACTTCCACGTGGACGTCCCGCCCCACCTGCCCCTGGTGCACGCCGACCCCCGCCGGCTGCGCTGGGCCATCATCAACCTGGTGCGCAACGCATGGCAGTATACCCCCAGCGGCGGCCAGGTGACGCTGAAGCCGTCGGCGCAAAACGGAATGGTGATGATCGACGTGATTGATACCGGCGTGGGCATTTCCCTCACCGACCAGCTCCACATCTTCGACCGCTTCTACCGGATCGTGCAGGAAATGGACGACGACGTGCGGGGCCTCGGCCTGGGGCTGTACGTGACCAAGGCCATCGTCGAAGCCCACGGGGGAGAGTTGCGACTCACCAGCCAGAAGGGCGTCGGCAGTACCTTCAGCCTGCTCATCCCGACATTCCATACTGCCGAGGAGACAGATTAGATCGTCCGGTAAGGATACACCCATGAGTTCGACGGCTTCACCCAATCATCACGGCACGGGAACGCAGCGCCGCGACCTCCTGGTTTTCTCCCTGTTGCTGTTGGCAGGATTCAGCGCGATTCTGATCACCGCGCATCTGGCTGTGCGCCCTACCCCCATCTGGGAAGTCGCCGCCGATATGCGCTCGGAGATGGACCCAGAAGAAGGGCTGTCCACCTGGCAGGCACTCGAGATCGAACCGCTGCTGCCCGACATCATGACCCGCCCGGCCTGGGACCTCGAACCGCAAGTGACAACCACCGGAGCGCCCACGGTTCTGCCCACCGTGGTCTTCAACCTCCGCCCCACGTCCACGCCCCTCCCCCCCACGCCGACGCCCACCCCGCCCGCGCCCACCCAGACGCCCCGCCCGCACCCAACCACGCCCGCGCCCGGCGAATCGTCGCCCACGCCCACGGCGCGACCCACCCCCCCCCCCCCCCCCCCCCCCCCAACCACCCCCCCCCCCCCCCCCC
>JAFGOJ010000294.1 GCA_016926575.1 Anaerolineae bacterium
CGCCTCAGGCGGCCCCTCTTGTTCCGCCCGGTCTCCTGACCGGGTGGAACGGCGGGTCAGGAAACCCGCAACGACAAGGGCCATTTTCGCCCCTTGGTTGTGAGCGAAGCGATCATGACCTCTACTTCGAAAATAGCCACGCTCTTGCTCCCGCCGGGTCGTGGGCCCGCGCCGAGCGGGCAATCACGAATCGCCCTGCGCCCGCTCCTCCGGCGCCGGGCGCGCCACCGGGACACACACCCCGATCACGCGATCCCCCTTCTTCAGCGCGACTACCTCATCGCCCTGCGTCGCACGCCCCATCCGCGGCGCGCTGCTGGCACGCACGGTCTTGGTCGCGCCCTTCTCGGTCACCAAGACCAGCGGGTCGCGCGATTGTACCACCGCCGCGCCCGCCACCCCGCCGCCCGTCCCGGCCAGGCGCATCGCAATCACGCCCTTGCCGTACCGACCCTGCGTGGGATAGTCCACCAAAGGTGTCCGCTTGGCCCGCCCATCCTCCGTCACGATGAACAGGTCGGAGCGCGAGCGCACCAGCGCCACACCCGCCACCCCGTCACCCTTCTCACCCAGCTTCACACCCATCACCCCGCCCGCCGGCAGCCCCATCGGGCGGATCTCCTCCTCCTTGAAGCGAATGGCCTGTCCGGCGCGGGTGACCATCAGCACCTCGTCGTCACCGCCGGTTACCATCACCCAACCCAACGCGTCGCCTTCCGCAACGCCCATCACGGTGAACGCCTCCGTCCCAACGCCCGGCAGGTCCGCCAGCGCCACCCGCTTGACCATCCCGTCGCGCGTCCCCAACAACAAGTAACCCGACGTCCCTGTGGGCAGCGCCACCATAGCCACAACAGCCTTCCGGCGGGTGAGCGGCGTCAGGTCGGCCACGTGCGCCCCCACGCCATTCCACGCCTCCCCCTCCGGCAACTGGTGGATCGGATACGCCACCGCCGTCCCGTCCGCCGCAAAGATGTACAACGCGTCTCGAGTTGAAGCGGAGATCAAGGCCAACGGCGGGTCCTCCACCTTCGAGCGGATGCTCGGCGGATTCCCATCCACGTCGGGCACGCGCGCCACCAGGCCGCCCCGCGTGCCGCCCACCCACACCGGCACGTCGGGGATCAAGTCGTCGGTGGTCAACACCACCGCCGCCCCCGCCTCGACCACCTCGGTGCGGCGCGGGTCGGCGTACTGTGCTTTGACCGCCAACAGCTCCTCGCGGATCACCCCGCGAATCTTGGACGGGCTTTTCAAGAGAGCGGTCAAATAGCGGATCAGCTTCAACTTCTCCTTGTACTCGTCCTCGATCTTGCGCCGTTCCAGCGCCGCCAGCCGCTTGAGCGGCATGTCCAGAATCGCGTTCGCCTGCACCTCCGACAGCTTGAACCGGCTGCGCAGGTTGGTGCGCGCCGTCTCTGTGGTGCGCGAGCGGCGGATGATGGCGATCACCTCGTCCAGATTGTCCAGCGCCGTCCGCAACCCCTCCAGGATGTGCGCCCGCTCCTTCGCCCGTTCGAGGTCGTACCGGCTGCGGCGAGTGATGATCTCCTGCCGGTGCTCCAGGTAGACCACCAGCGCCTTCTTCAGCGTCAGCAAGCGCGGCTGGCCGTCCACCAGCGCCAACAAGATGATGCTGAACGTCGACTCCAGCGGCGTGCGCTTGAACAACTCGAGCAGCACCTCGCCCGGTTCCACCGTGCGCGTCGTCTCGATCACCAGGCGCAACCCCTGCCGGTCCGACTCGTCGCGCAGGTCGGTGATGCCCTCGATGCGCCCGTCGCGCACCAACTCGGCGATCCGTTCGATCAGATTGGTCTTGTTCGTCTGGTAGGGCAGTTCGGTGACCACCAGCCGGTGGCGCGAGCGGCTCATCTCTTCCACGTGGACGCGCGCGCGCACGGTGACGCGCCCGCGCCCCGTGCCGTAGGCGTGCGCCAGCGCGTCGTCGTGCTCATCCCGCTGCCGGTAGACCAGGCCGCCGGTGGGGAAGTCCGGCCCCTTGACGAACTGCATCAGGTCTTCCACGCCGACGTCGTCCTGCTTGCTCCAGTTGTCCAGCAGGTAGACCAGCGCGTCGCACACCTCCCCCAGGTTGTGGGGCGGGATGGAGGTCGACATACCCACCGCGATGCCCGAGGCTCCGTTGACCAGCAGGTTGGGCACGACTGCCGGCAGCACCGCCGGTTCCATCAGCGTTTCGTCGAAGTTGGGCACAAAATCGACCGTGTTCTTGTCGATGTCGGTGAGCATCGACGCGGCGGGCGCGGCCATCCGCGCCTCGGTGTAGCGCATCGCGGCCGGGCTGTCGCCATCGATCGAGCCGAAGTTGCCCTGCCCGTCCACCAACATGTACCGCAAGCTGAAGTCCTGGGCCATACGCGCCATCGCGTCGTAGACCGCGGCGTCGCCGTGGGGGTGGTACTTGCCCAGCACCTCGCCGACGATACGCGCCGACTTCTTGTAGGACGCTTCGGGGCGCAGGCCCAAATCCTGCATCGCGTAGAGGATGCGCCGCTGAACCGGCTTGAGCCCGTCACGCGCGTCGGGCAGGGCGCGCGCCACGATCACGCTCATCGCGTAGCTCAGGTACGCGTCCTGCATCTCCGACTCAATATTGACCTGCCGAACGGTCCCAATTTCCATAAATTCTCGCCTCTTTTCTCAACGACTCGTCTCTGTGTTTTCCTAACTATACGCGAAGGTGCCCAGTCTGTCAACAGACACCCGCTTGGAGAGGCACGACTCCCTGAGGCCTGGTCATTTAAGGGCGTCATGCCCGCGCAAGCGGGAATCCAGTTGGCGCACGGATGGATGCCCGCTTGCGCGGGCATGACGATCGGGTGCGTGCTATTTTCGAAGTAG
>JAFGOJ010000295.1 GCA_016926575.1 Anaerolineae bacterium
CCTGAGCGAAGTCGAAGGGGCCGCGAAGCAATCTCCTCATCGCGTTTTGGGGATTGCCCCCGATTTCTCGGGGACAGGCTTCGGGCGTTAACGCGCCCTCGCAATGACCCGCCAGCGGGAAGGCTGAGTAGTTACGTATCATCTACTCCTGTCGTGGTCACGTTTGGACAAGGGGCTTGAAAAGCAAAGAGGCATTGATGCACATCCGATCCCTCAGCCTGGAAAACTTCCGCACCTACACCCGCCTGGAACTGGAGTGCCCCCCCGGCCCTATCCTCCTCTGCGGTTCCAACGCCCAGGGCAAAACCAGCCTGCTCGAAGCCATCTACTGCCTGTCGACCGGGCACTCTCCCCTGACCCATGTCGACCGCCACCTCATCAACTGGACCGCCGCCGAACAGGATATGGGCTACGCGCGCCTGCGCGCCGAAGTGGTCTCCAGAAGCCGCGCCTTGGAAATTGCCCTCGCCCTGGCCAACTCCCAAACCCGCACCGGGGCCCAGCGCCTGCAAAAGCAGATCCGCATCGACCGTCAAGTGCGTCAGCCGCGCCACCTGACGGGTTGCCTCAACGTCGTCCTCTTCTTGCCGCAGGACATCGACCTGGTCGCCGGGCCGCCCGCCGGGCGCCGCCGCTATCTGGACGATACGCTCGCCCAGGTCGACGCCGATTACAGTGCCGCCCTCGACGTCTACCGCGAGGCCCTGCGTCAGCGCAACGCCCTCCTGCGCCACCTGGCTGAACGGGGCGGGGATGCGTCCCAGCTCGACCCTTTGGATGCCCGACTGGCACGCAGCGGCGTGGTGCTGTGCCAGAGCCGCCGCCGCTTGATTGCCGACCTCTCTCGCTACGCCACCCGCATCCACAGTGAACTGACCGGCGGGCAGGAGTGGCTGAAACTCGAGTACCACCCCAACTTCGACCCCGCCCTGCCGCCCGGCCTGGCCTACCAGATGCCGATGGGCGAGCTGTCTGGCCCGCCGGACGGGATCAGCGCCGACGACTTGGTGAACGCCTTCCGCGCCGAACTCGACCGGCGGCGGAAGGATGAAATCGCGCGCGGGATGACCCTCACCGGCCCGCACCGAGACGAAATGCGCTTCACCGCCGACGGGGTCGACCTGGGCACGTTCGGGTCGCGTGGGCAGCAGCGCACCGCGGTCCTGGCGCTCAAGATGGCTCAGCGCGAGTGGATGACGGAGACCGCCGGGGAGCCGCCCGTGCTCCTGCTCGACGAGGTGCTGGCCGAGCTGGATATGCAACGCCGGGCGTTTCTGCTGGCGCAGGTGGGGCAGGTGGAGCAGGCACTCCTCACCGCCACCGACCCCACCATGTTCGGCGCCGATTTTCTCAGCCGGGCCCTGCTCCTGCGCGTCGAGCGGGGCATCGTGGGCCCATATACGTAAGGCGTCCCGGCGGGACCTGCCTGCAGCTCACTCTCCGCCCTCGCCCGTCAGCGCCTTCTGCACTTCCCCTAAGCATTCCTGCTCGCCAAACACCGTCACCAGGTCGCCGGCCTGGATCGTGGTCTGCCCGTGGGCGATGTGCAGCTTGCGCCCGCGTCGCACGGACATGATCAGGCACGCCTCTGGCAAGCGCACCTGGCTGACGCGCTGCCCGATGACCGGCGCGCCTTCGGGGATGTCGACGTAGGCGAAGTTCGTCCCATCCAGCTTCCGCAGCCGCAGAATCTCCGCGCGGTGCTGATGGTGCGCGCGCTGCACGATGGCGCTGTTGTAGGCGCGCACGATGTCCGAGCGCCGTATCACGCCGACCAGTTGCTTCGGGTTCTTCCTTTCCACGACCGGCAACCGCCCGACGTCCCGCGTGCCCAACTTGCGCAGCGCCTGCCACATCGACTCGTCGGGATACGTGATCAAGACGTTCTGCGTCGTCGCGACGTCGGCTACCGTCCGGCCGGCGAGTCGCCCCGCCGCAATGGCACGCTCCAAATCCTGGATGCTGATGATGCCTGCCAGATCGCCGTTGCGGTCGACCACAGGGAAACCGTGGCTGTGCGTGCTGGCAAACATCTCAGACAGCTCCTCCAGTGGCATTTCCGTATCCACCGTTTTGAAGTCCGTCGTCATCACTTGCCCCACACTAACCCCCTGCATCACGTCGATGTCCTGACCCTGTTGCAGGTGGATACCACGGCGGCTCAGTTTGAGCGTGTAGATCGACTCACGGCTGAGCATACGCGAGACGAACGTAGCCATCACCGTCGCCAACATCAACGGCAGGATGATGTGGTAGTCGTTGGTGATCTCGAACACGATCAAGATCGAGGTCAACGGAGCGTGGGCCGCGCCGCTGAGAAATGCCGCCATTCCCACCAACGCGTAGGCGCCCGCGGGCGCAGTGAGCACAGGAAACCACCCATGGACGACGTGGCCGAAGCTTGCACCCAACATAGCCCCCATAAACAACAATGGCGCGAAGACGCCGCCGGACCCGCCAGAACCGAGGGTGATCGTCGTGGCGAGCACTTTCAAGAACAAGAGCGCCAGGGCAAACTGGAGCGTCAATTCGCCGAAGAGGGCCTGGGTGATAGATTCGTCACCGATGCCGAAGATACGTGGAAAGCCATCGATCTTGAATGTGAGAATGCCTACCACACCCAAGAGGATACCTCCCAACGCCGGCTTGACGTACGCGGGCAGGGGAATCTTGCCCCACACGTCCTCCGAAACGTAAAGCAAGCGCGAGAAGGCAACGGATGCCAGAGCCACCACCGCACCCAACAGCGCGTAAAAGCCCAATTCCCATGGGCTGGCCAGCGCATACGCAGGCACTCTGTACACGGGGGCATTGCCCTGGAGGGCGCGCGCGATGACGTCGGCAGTCACAGCGGATATGACCACCGCCCCGAAATAGACCGTGTTGAGCCGCCCCAGGATGACCTCGATCGCAAAGAGCGCCCCGGCGATGGGAGCGTTGAAAATCGCTGCGATGCCGCCCGCCGCCCCGCAGGCCACCAGGTTGCGCACCCGCTCGTCGGAGAAGTCGAACACCTGGCCGACCGCGGAGCCGATGGCCGCGCCAATCTGCGCGATCGGCCCCTCCGGCCCCACCGAGCCGCCGGTGCCGATGCACACCGCCGATGCCAGCGTCTTGACCACGGCCACGCGGGGCCGGATGCGCCCGCCTTGCAGCGCAACCGATTCCATAATCTCCGGCACCCCGTGCCCCTGGGCCTCGCGCGCGAACCCGTAGATGAGCACCCCGACGATCAGCCCGCCCAACGCCGGAATGAGCATCAAGTGAAACGGAGCGATCCCTCTAAGCACTCCTTCCAAGCCCTCGTAGGTTAGGGCCCGCGTGCCGTCGATGAGCAAGTGGAATAGCACCGCCCCCAGACCGGAGCCAATACCCACGACCAGCGCCGTGGATATGATCACGGCGGATTCCGGTATGTTGAACTGGTCGAGCCATTGGGCCATCATTTGCCGCAAGCGCTGGCCGGCTGAATGCAGCCGCTGCCTGGATTCTGCATGCGATACGGACATGGATGTTCCTCCTTGAATAAACAGCAATCCCCTGATCCTCGTTTACGTCAAGGCCAGGGGCGATTGATTCGCGGCGCGCCCGCCGATGGTCGGCGTGTATCATACCCCTGTTGGACGAGAAGTCAAGGCATCCGTGTGAACCCGGCAGGGCAATCGCGTTTTGATGACCTACGACAGGTA
>JAFGOJ010000296.1 GCA_016926575.1 Anaerolineae bacterium
GGCGGAGCCCCTGCAAAGTCCTGGTAACCGCTGGTCGGCGGGTAAGAAACCCGCCCTACATCGAGACGGTCTATTTTCGGAATAGTCTATATCGCGTGTGCGTTTCGGACAAAGGAGATCACGTCGTCGATGGGGCGCTCGACGCTGCCGGACAGCCCCAACGGATCGGTGACCGACTCTTCTCCCAGCAGGACGTGGAACGTGTTGAGAATCGCGTTCGTCAAGACGTCCAGGCTGTACCCGCCTTCGAGGGCAAAGAGGATGCGTCCCTGGCACAATTCGTTGGCCATCTGTACCAGGTGGCGGGTGATGGTGGTGTAGCCCGTCAGCGAGAGCAGCATCATCGCCAGCGGGTCCTTCCAGTGGCCGTCGTAACCCGCCGAGATGAGCATCACGTCGGGCCGGAAGCGACGCGCCATGGGCCAGACCAGTTCCTCGAACACGCGCGCGTATCCTGCGTCGCCCACGCCGGCCGGCAGGGGCACGTTGAGCACGCTGCCCTTCCCCGCTCCCTGCCCGGTCTCTTGCCAATGGCCCGTGCCGGGATAGAAAGGATACTCGTGGGTGGAGAAGTAGAACACGCGTGGGTCACACTCGAAGATTTCCTGGGTGCCGTTGCCGTGGTGGACGTCGAAATCGGCGATGAAGACGCGCTCGATACCCGGGTGGGTCAGCGCGTGGCGTGCGGCGATGGCGACGTTGTTGAACAAGCAGAAGCCCATGCCGCGTGTGGATGTGGCGTGGTGACCGGGCGGGCGCAGCAACGCGAAGCCGTTGTCGATCTCGCCGCCCAACAGCGCGTCGACCGCCGCGATCATCCCACCGGCTGCCATACACGCCGCCGCGTAGGAGCGCGCGGAAAGATAGGTGTCGCCATCGAGATATCCCCCGCCCCGCGCCGACACCTGCCGCACGCAGTCGATGTGCGCCAGCGAATGCACCCGCGCCAGCTCTTCGACCGACGCCGGGCGCGGCTCAACCTGCACCAACCGCTCCAGTATCCCCGAATCCCACAATGCCGCCATCGTCTGCTCCAAGCGGCGGGCGTTTTCGGGGTGACTGGGCAGGTTGTGCTCCAGGAAAATGGGGTGATAGACGTAGCCGGTTGACATAGACCCTCCTCTATGATGACAAATGACACGCCAGATCGTAACTGCTCAGGCTGTGCGCCTGGCAGTTACCCGCCTGGCGCGTCGAAGGAAGAAGATGAGGGTTTTGCGGGCGGCGAAGCCGCCCGCAAAACCCTCACTCCGCCTCTTTCGCGGCGAAGTGAGGTAACTGCGAAGCGTAGCTGAGCAGTTACGCCAGATCAAGGGAAGTAAGGCATCTCCCACTGGTCGAGCATGTCGACAACGCCGCGCTCCAGCCGCCACCCATTCCCCGCGTCGACCAACTGCCATTCGACGGCGAAGTGGTAGCGCATAGCGCGCCCGCCGACGTTGTCTACCGTCTGCACCTGCGCCGCAACGGTGGCAGCTCCCTCGCTCTGAGAGACGAGGCTCACCGCGCCCACCTCGACGACCCATGTGGTGTTCAAGTTCCAGGCCAGATCGGTGTAGGATAGCCCCGCCTGAGCTGTCGGAGAGAGCAGGCCGTAAGCGCCGGGTAGGTCTCGGTCGTCCAACGCCAGATAATAGGATGCCAGCGCGTGGACCGGTGTGTCGTCCTGATAAGCGTGGGGCCGGTCCAGGTAGTACCAGGCGAAGCGGTCCCACGTCCAGGCGTAGTTGGTCCCGTCCCAGGTGTAGACGATCTCCCACACCAGCCCGCCCTCCGGCCGCAGGCGCACCAATACCTCGTCGGTCAGGTCGCCGTCGGCGTTCTCCATTCGCACGCCCCCCGGCCCTTCGAACGCCGCCAACAGTGCGTACCGCGCGCCGTCCCACGCGAAGAGGTGCAGCAGCGTCTCTCCCGTCCCCTTGTGGCCGAAGATGGCGATTTCCACCCGCCCGTCGGCGTTGACGTCGTTCACTTCCAACTCGCAGGTGGAATACTCGCCCAGCGTCCCGCCATCCTCGTCTCCTTCGGCGGGCAGGAGGTCGTGCCAGGCCGTCCCATCGATAACGAACCCGCGCAACTCGGGCGGGTCGGCCGGGTAGAGGTACACTCCCACCCACTCCCCTGTGCCGTCGAGGTCGGTGTCGTGCTGGCGCATACACAGCGGCTCGACGCCCGCTGCTGCAGCGCGCGTCTGCGCCGAGGCGATGGCGGCAGAGACGGCGGCGGCTTCCAACGTCGGTGCGGGCGTAGCGGTCGGCGTGGGCGTGGGCAGCGGCGTGGGCGTGGGAAGTGGGGTGGCCGTAGGGGGCAAGACGGGCGTGGCGCTCGGCGCCGATGTGGGCAGCGGTGTGGGGGTGGGTGCGCAGGCGGCGAGAAGCAAGAGGCAGGGGGTAAGAAGCAAGAAGCAAGAGGCAAGATGTGATGTACGAGTCACGGTGTCTTTCCTATGGCAGCCCGCGGACGGGCATGTCGCGCGGATGCTCGACGCTGAAGTCGAACTGCGCGGTCTGTTTCGCGCCCGGCGCCAGCACCAGTTTCCACTTCATCGATCCCAGCTCCGTCTGCTCGTCCGGCTTTGGCTCGACGGTTTCCAGCTTGACCTTGATGCTCTCGTGGCCGGAGATGGGGGTCTGGTCTTGGAGGGTCACGGTCGCCTCGAACGGCAGCAGGTTCTCCAGCGCGATCTCGTAGGCGTAGCGCAGGCGGCGGCGGTCGCCCAGCAGTTTCTTATCGACCTCGCGGCGCGTCAACTCGCGTTTGACCTTGATCCGGTCGTCGACGCCCAAGTACAGCTCGATCTCGCCCTGCGGGGCGGTCAGCTCCAACTGCGTCGTGCCGATGAACTCGTCACCGGCGAACAGGTTGACCGGGCCGGCCAGGAGCGTGTAGGGGCTGTCGTTGGTGACGGCGGCCCGCCGGTAGGCCGCCTCGACCAGTTTGGGCGCAGAGACGTAGTCCAGCTTGGGCGGCAGTTCGAACGTGGCGACGGCGACCTTGCGCGGCGTGCCGTCGGCAGGCACCGACACCGCGCCCGGCACGACGTAGGTGACGGCCGTGCCGGAGGTCTCGACCGCAGCCATGACCACCTCGGCTTCGACTGCTTCGGCAACCGGCGCTCCGAACCCGGCGAATGTATCTATGCCGTCCATTGGCGGGGCTGCGGCGGGGGCGGCTGCGCGGGCCATCATCTTCATCGCCGCCTGGGGTTTCGGCGGCATGAGCGGGTTGATGATCCACGGTTCGAGCTCCGGGAGCGTCTCTGCCAGGGCCGGACGGGCGGTGGAGAGCGTCAGTGCCACGCTGTCCCACGCCTCGCCGGTGCGCTGGGTGACCTGGGCCAGGTAGCGCACCTCCAGAGCCGGCGTCTCTTGCTCCTCCAGCAGACGCAGGTCGTACAGGGGTGACCAGCCGGCTTGAGCGACGACGTAGGTCAGCTCGGTGGTCAGGTTGCCGGCGGTGAGCACTTCCACTTCGACGGTGGCGGTGTAGCGCTCGCGCCCGCGCGCGCCGCGCAGTTGATTCAGCTCGTTTTGCAGCTTTTCCAGCCGGCGCTCCATCCCACGACGCTGCACGGCCAGCTCCAACAGCGCCCGGTCGGCGTCGGCCATGCGCTGGTGCAGGCCGTCGAAGAGCGCCATCTGGACGTCGGCAGAGGTCTTTCCGTAGGCCAGGCCGCGCGCGTAGGTGTCTGTGGCAGCGCGCAGGGCGTTCAGGGCCTCGCGCTGCTCTTTGAGCAATGCCGCCTGGCCGTCGAGCGCTTTCATCTCGTCTTGCAGGCTCTCGATGGCCTGCTCCAGCTCGCGCACGCGCTCGGCGGGCGTCTCTGTGTAGAACGTGCGCTGCACGTCCACGCCCAGCAGGCGCGCGCGGGCCGTGCCGTGAGCGCTGGCGCGCACCGATGCCGTGTCCAGCGTGAGCGGCAACTCCGACACCGCCAGGCGGTAGCTGCCCGGCTGCACCTCCAACATGCCGCTGCGAACGACCCGCGCCCGGTCGGGATAGACCGCAACGGCGGTGACCGTGGTCTCCAATTCAGTCATGTTGATCCTCCTACTTCGAAAATAGCCCTGGCTAATGTAGGGCGGGTTTCAAACCCGCCGCCCTTGGTTGATCAGAGGGGCGCAGCATGCTGCGCCCCCACTGCCCTGCACCCCGCCGGGTCCGTGACCCGGCGGGAGCGCGGGTCGTGGACCCGCGCCGAGCGGGTGTCACGCTGGAAGCGTGACAGGATGGTATCACCACTCTGCCCCCTGTTCGAGGAACTGCTCGAGCACGCGGCCCACTCGCTCCAGGCTGTCTGGGCTGACCTTGTCGGGTGTGTCTTGGGTGGTGTGCCAGTACGGGTAGGCGAAGTCGATGATGTCGACCGCCGGGATGCCGCGTTGGGCGAAGGGGATGTGGTCGTCGTACATCGTCCAGCCGACCTCGGGGATGTAGGTGTCCGTGTACCCCAGCGTAGCTCCGATGTCCCACAGGTGCTCGCGCAGGGCCGGGTGAGAATTGCCGTCCATATAGAGTTGCTGGTCCGCGTCGCCGATCATATCGGCCACGATGACGGCCTCGGGGGTGACGTCCAGATGGGCCGCCATGTAGGACGACCCGACGCACCATTCCCATCCGTCCAGCCGCCCATTGTCTTCCGCGTCGAAGAAGGCCAGCCAGACCTGGTGGTCGAGCGCGGCGGGGTCGAGGCTGCGCGCCAGTTCCAGCAGCACGGCCACGCCCGATGCGCCGTCGTTCGCGCCCATCACGGGCACGCTGGGGTCCTCCGCGTCGGCGCTGCGGCGCGTGTCGTAGTGCGCGCCGAGGATGATGACCGGCCCCTCTCCCAACCGCCCGATGACGTTGCGCACCGGGGTGTCGCGGTAGGTGAAGACCTGCGTCTCGACCTCCCAGCCGTGGGCCTCCAACTGCTCGATGATGTAATCGCCGGTGGCCCAGCCGGCCTCGGAACCGGTGGGGCGGTAGCCCAGATCGCACTGGGCCAGGACGTGTGCGTAGGCCAGATCGCCGTCGAAGGTGCCCGGAAGGGATTCGGTGGCGGCCCCGGCACAAGCGGTGAGCAGAAGCAGAAAGGCCAAGACGGTGTAACTGCATATCGAATGAGTCTTCATTGAGGATTATTCTACCACAGATAGGGCAGTTTTCACACTTGCCTGCTGGCCCAGTCGGGGTACAATGGGGGAAATGTCATAAGGAGGGACTATCCATGAGCGACATAGATCAACCGGGCCGTTTCTATTTAGGGCGGGAGTACGATCTGGAAAAGAACGCCCTGACCGACCGGACGGTCTCGTATAAGTCCAGCCACCTCACCACGCACGCCGTCATCGTCGGCATGACCGGTTCTGGCAAGACGGGATTGGGCATCATCCTGTTGGAAGAAGCCCTTCTGCAAGGCATTCCGGTCCTGGCGGTGGACCCCAAAGGCGACCTGACCAACCTCTTGCTGACGTTTCCCAACCTGGCCCCCGAGGATTTCGTGCCCTGGGTGGACGCAGAACGGGCGCAGCGTGAGGGCCTCTCGGTCGAGGAGGTGGCTGCCAAGACGGCGCAGAAGTGGCGCGAAGGGCTCAGCGAGTCGGGCATCGGCCCTGAGCGGATCGCGCGCCTGCGCGAAAAGGCCGACCTGGCCCTCTTCACCCCCGGTTCCACCATCGGCGTGCCCGTCGATGTGCTGCACCGTTTCCAGAAGCCGGAACTGGACTGGGAGATGCACGAGGAGGTGTTGCGCGAGCGCGTCGGGGGGCTGGTGACGGCCCTGTTGGGGCTGGCAGGGCGGGAAACCGATCCCTTGCAGAGCGCTGAGCACGTCCTGCTCTCTCACATCATCGAGCACGTCTGGCGCGAAGGGCAGTCGGTCGACCTGCCATCCCTGATCCGTATGATCCAGGACCCGCCGATTCGCCAGATTGGCGTCTTCGAGCTGGAGAGTTTCTTGCCGCAGAAGGACCGCGTGGCGCTGGCGCGGGCGCTCAATAACATCTTCGCTTCGCCGGGCTTCTCTACCTGGCGCGAAGGGGTGCCGCTGGACGTGGAAAGCTTCATGCGCGCCCCCGACGGGCGGCCGCGCGGCAGTGTCTTCTACCTGCCCCACCTCAACGAGGCCGAACGCGGCTTCTTCATTACCATGCTCCTGGGAGCGATGCGCGAGTGGATGGCGGCCCAGTCCGGCACCTCTGACCTGCGCGTGGTGCTCTACTTCGACGAGTTGTTCGGCTTCTTCCCTCCGCACCCGGCCAACCCGCCCACGAAAGAGCCGCTGATGGCGCTGATCAAGCAGGGACGCGCTGTGGGGTTGGGCGTGGTGCTTTCCACGCAGAACCCGGTCGATCTGGACTACAAAGGGCTGACCAACGCCGGCACGTGGGTCATCGGCACGCTGCGCACGGAGCGTGATAAAGACCGCGTGATGGAGGGGATCGAAGGGGCAGCGTCCACCTCGGGCGGGTCGTTCAATCGCTCCGACATGCGCCGGGCGTTGGGCACGCTCAAATCGCGCGTTTTCTTTCTGCACAACATCCGCGACGACGCCTCCTGCTTCTTCCACACGCGCTGGGCGATGTCGTACCTGCCCGGCCCGCTGACGCGCGCGCAGGTGCGCCAGTTGGTGGGTGAGACCGCGCCCGCTGCCGCTGCCGCTGCTGCCGCAGCAGCCCCGGCCCCGGCTTCTCCCGCGCCCGCGCCTGAAGAAACGCTGCCCGAGGCTCCGCCCACGCTGTCCGCCAGCATTGCGCAGGCCTTCCTGCCCGCCACCGTCGCTGCCGAGTGGGCGCTTCACCGCCACGAGGAGCGCACCGGCGAGCAGCTACTCCTGACATCGAAGCGCCTGGTCTACCTGCCCCAGCTTCTGGCGCTGGGCACGGTCTACATGATCGACCAGCGCAAGGGCATCAACCATCAGGAACGGGTGGCCCGGCTGCTCGATCCGCCGCCGCCGCCCAGCCTGATCGATTGGTCCGCCGAAGGCGAGACCCCCATCGTGGCCGACGACGTCTCGCGCCAGGCAGTGGGCGAGGGGGGCTACCTGCCGGTTCCGGGCTATCTCTCCGACGTGAAGAATTACACGAACTGGAGCAAGGCGTTCTCTGAACACCTCTACCGCGACGTGCGCCTGCAGATCTTCTACAACCCGCAACTGAGCCTGTATGGGAAGGCGGGCGAGAGCCGGCGCGATTTCCGCGTGCGGTGCGAGGAGGCCGCCCGCGACCTGCGCGACGCCGAAATCAAAAAGGAAGAACAGAAGTTCGAGACGGCGTCGCAGCGCCTGAAGGACAAGCTGCGGCGGGAAGAGCGTGAGTTGGACGCAGACGAGGCCGAGCTGACGGCCCGCAAACAGGAAGAGGTCATCAGCGGCGCAGAATCGCTGTTCCGGCTCGTCTCCGGGCGACGCTCTTCCTCCACGCTCTCCACTGCCAGCCGGCGCCGGCGCATGACCACCCAGGCCAAATCCGACGTCGAAGAGTCCCAGGCGACCATCGAGGCGTTGGAGAAGCAGATCGCGGATCTGCAGAAGGATTGGGAGGCGCAGAAAGAGGTGATCGGCGCGCGCTGGGCGGAGACGCTGGAGAAGATCGAGTCGTTCGACGTCGCCCCGCGCCGCCAGGATGTGAGCGTCGATTTCTGCGGCCTGGTGTGGATGCCGCTGTGGGAGATGGAGACCGACGCGGGCCGGAAGTTGACGCTCCCGGCGTACGAACCGAAGGCGTGAACGTCTACCTGCACAGCCTGGGCTGCCGCCTCAACCAGAGCGAGATCCAGGAACTGGCCCGCCAGTTCGCCGCGGCCGGCTGCGCTGTGGTCGAGACGCCCGGCGAGGCGGACGTGTGTGTGGTCAACACCTGCGTCGTGACGGCCCAGGCGGAGCGCAAGTCGCGCCATGTGCTGAGCGCCCTCCATCGCCAGAACCCCCACGCGCGCGTCGCAGCCATCGGCTGCTACCCCACGTTCGCGCCGGAGCGCCTCGCCGCTGCCCCGGAAATCGCCTGGAGCATCCCCAACGCCGACAAAGAGCGCACCGTGGCGCTCGTGACGGGTGGCGAACCGGCACCGGCGACGGCCATGCGCCCCGCGTTTCGCACCCGCGCGTTCGTCAAAGTGCAGGAGGGGTGCGAGAACCACTGCACGTACTGCATCGTGCGGTATCTGCGCGGGCCGGCGCGCAGTTGGCCCCTGGACGACGTGGTGGCGACGGTGCGCGCACACGTCGCGGCGGGTTACCGGGAGGTCGTGCTGACGGGCGTCAACCTGGGGGCCTACGGGCGGGACCTGGGCCACGCGCGCAGCCTGCACGAGCTGGTGGCGGCCCTGTTGGAGCGCACGGAGGTGGCGCGCCTGCGGCTCTCTTCGTTGGAGCCTTGGGACGTGGAACCGGACTTCTTCGGCTTGTGGGAGGACGCGCGGCTGTGCCGCCACCTGCACCTGCCGCTCCAGTCCGGCTGTGACGCTACGTTGCGGCGCATGGGGCGTCGCAACACCACCGCTGCGTACGCGCGCCTGGTCGCGGCGGCGCGGGCGGCCATTCCCGACCTGTCGCTGACCACCGACGTGATGGTTGGCTTTCCGGGGGAAGACGCGCCCGCGTTCGAGGAGAGCCTGGCGTTCGTCGAGCAGATGGACTTTGCCCGGCTACACGTCTTCCCGTATTCGCTGCGGCCGGGGACGGCGGCGGCGCGGCTGGCAGGCCGGGTGCCGTGGGCGGTGTGCCAGGAGCGGGCGGCTCGCATGCGGGCGCTGGGCGCGCGACAGGCGGCGGCCTTTGCGCAGCGCTTCGTCGGGCGCGAGATGACGGTGCTGTGGGAGCGCCGCCGCTCCAACGGGCGCTACCACGGTCTGACCGACACCTATGTGACGGTCGTCGCGCGCCACACGGACGACCTGTGCAACGCCATCACCCGCACCCGGCTGGTGGCGATTCGGGGGGATGTGTTGGAGGGGGAGGTGATCGAATGAGTGAGTGTATTTTCTGTGCCATCGTGCGCGGCGAGGTGCCGGCCGACATCGTCTACCAGGACGAGCGCGTGACCGCCTTCTACGACATCCATCCCGCTGCGCCGGTGCACGTGTTGATCGTACCCAACGCGCACATCGCGCGGGCCGCCGACGTGACGCCGGAGGACGCCGCGGTCGTGGGTGAATTGTTCGTTGCAGCGCGCCGCGTGGCGGAGACGTTGGAGGTCAGCGAGGGTTACCGGCTGGTGGTCAACAACGGCCGCCGGGCGGGGCAATCCGTCTTTCACTTGCATCTGCATTTGTTGGGCGGGCGTGCATTCACGTGGCCGCCGGGGTAACTTTTGCGAAACTACCTTGACAACTGGCCCGGCCCGGATATAATGAACCCGTAGAAGAACCGCGTTCTGATTCTCTACGAGGGAGGAGGTGAGTGAGTACATGACGCGTGTTGTAGCCGAAGATGGGGAGTCCGTTGATTCCCTCGTACGTCGTTTCAACAAGAGAGTACAAACGGATCGCATATTGTCTGAGGTGCGGCGGCGGCGCTTTTTCGAAAAGCCGAGCGTGATCAATAAACGCAAGAAGGCTGCCAAGTTGCGCAAGAGCCGTCGGACGACGATGAAGAGCAGGCAGAAGGGCACCCGGTAATGGACCTGAAGGGTCGATTGCAAGAGGATTTGAAGACGGCGCTGCGTGAGAAGGATGAACGGAGGAAGTCCGTCATCCGGATGTGCATCGCTGCCATTCAGTTGGCAGAGGTGCAGCACGCAGGGCCGTTGGACGATGCCGCCATCGTGGGGGTGCTTCAGAAAGAAGCCCGGCAGCGGCAGGAGACGATCGACGAGCTGCGATCGGTGGGTCGGTTGGAGCAACTGGCCGAGCAAGAGACCGAGTTGGCGATTCTCGAATCCTACTTGCCGCAGATGTTGACGCGTGAAGATATCACAGAAAAAGCCCGCGCTGTGATCGAGCAGGTGGGGGCATCAGGCCCCAAGGACCTCGGAGCAGTGATGCGGGAGTTGATGACCCAGGTGAAGGGGCGAGCTGACGGACAATTGGTCAACCAGGTTGTGCGAGAGCTTCTCGCTGGGTAAGCTCTGTGTAAGGAATGATTGTAGGGGTGGCCTGTCGTTTGGGCGCCCCTACATTTCTTGATAGGTGAGATGAACAACCTGCGCGAAACCAAAGATAACGAAGGCCGTCGCGTTCGTCTGCACCAGTGGTGGCAGTGGGGACAGTTGGCCCTGGCTGCGCTGGCCGTTTTGGTCTATTCCACGTCGTTGATCTCTTTCCCGTTGCTTCCCTCGGGCCGGTTGGTGCTGGAAGAGGGGGACGTGTCACCGCAGGACATCCACGCGCCGCGCCGGGTGAGCTACGAGAGCGAGGTGCTCACGACGGAGGCGCAGGTGACCGCCGTGCAGGCGGTGCCCCTCGTCTATACCAGCCCGGACTCCGAACTGGCCCGGCGTCAGTTGGAGCGGGCGCGGCAGGTGTTGGATTACCTGGCCTCTGTGCGGGCCGACTCCTTCGCCAGCCCGGCCCAACGGCGTGCGTGGACCCTGGCGGTGCCCGAATTTGCCGGCATTTCCCCTGCGATTGTCGACCAACTGTACGATCTGTCCGACGAATCGTGGGGCCGCGTGCAGCTTGAAATCCAGACGGCCATCGAGCGGGCGATGCGTGCGGAGATCTCTGAGGGGGGGCTGGAAGAGGCGCGGGCAGGGGTGGCCTCGCTGGTGGGGTTGGATTTGTCGACGGAGGAGGCAGCGGTGACGGCAGCGCTGGCGCGGCAGTTCATCGTCCCGAACTCGTTCTACGACGAGGCGGCCACCCAGGCCGCCCGCGAGCAGGCCCGCGAAAACGTCGCCCCGGTGATCCGCACGTTCGAGGCCAACGAGATCATCGTCCGCGAGGGGCAGCGGCTGGGCCCGCTCCAGATCGAGGCGCTCCAGTTCCTGGACCTGCAACAGCCCCATACCCGCCAGGTGGACGTGATCGGGTACGGGATTCTGGTCGCCATTGGCATGCTGGCGCTGGGCGCTTTCTTGTCGCGCTTCCAGCCCGAGGTGCTGTGGCAGGGCCGCCAGTTGCTGCTCCTGGTGCTTCTGTGGAGCCTGTTCTTGTTGCTGGCACGGCTGATGATCCCGGACAGGACGACGTTGCAGTATCTGTTCCCCAGCGCAGCTCTGGGGATATTGGCGGCTTCGACGCTGGGGCATCAGGTGGGGTTGGCGCTCAGCGTGTCGATGGGCGGAGCGGTGGGGTTGATCGGCGGCGGTTCTTTGGAGATGGCGGTGTACGCTGCGGCCGGCGGGGTGGTGGCGACGCTGGCGCTGCGGCGTGTGGAGCGCTTGAGCGTCCTTTTCCGCGCCGCCGGGCTCGCGGCTCTGGCGCACCTCACAGTGTTGCTAGGGTTCTACCTGCTGCTGAAGCGCTCCGAGACGCTCTCGCTGGACGTTGCGTTGAGCGTGTTGGTGGCCATTGTCAACGGCGGCGTCTCTGCCAGTCTGGCCCTGGGCGGCTTGTTCTTGATCGGCCCGCTCTTCGACATCATCACCACCTTTCGGCTGATCGAACTCAGCCGGCCGGACCAGCCGTTGATTCAGCGCATGCTGCGCGAAGCGCCGGGCACCTACCATCACTCGTTGATGGTGGCCAATCTGGCCGAGCAAGCGGCGGAGCAGATCGGTGCAGACGCGCTGCTGACCCGCGTGGGAGCGTATTACCACGACATCGGCAAAATCGCGCAGTCCTATTTCTTCATCGAGAATCAACTCGAGGGGGTGAATCCCCACGAAACGCTCAACCCCTACGCCAGCGCGGAGATCATCATCGGTCACGTGAAGAACGGGTTGGAATTGGCGCGCCGGCACCACCTGCCGTCGCGGATCCGGGCTTTTATTCCCGAACACCACGGCACCAACCGGGCCAGCTTCCTCTACGAGCGGGCGGTGCAACTGGCGGGTGACCCCGCGCTGGTGGACGAATCGTTGTTTCACCACCGCGGACCGAAGCCGCAGAGCCGCGAGACGGCACTGGTGATGCTGGCAGATGGATGCGAGGCCTCCGTGCGCGCCAGCCGCCCGGATACGCCCGAGGCGCTGGCCGAGGTGATCGACCGTATTTTCCGGTACGTGATGAAATCCGGACAACTGGACGAATGTCCGCTGACGATGCGCGAATTGAGCCTCGTGCGCGATTCGTTCATCTCAACGTTGAAGGGAACCTACCACCCGCGGATTCAGTATCCGCAGCGTGTGGGTGAGAAGGAAGAAGAGAAGACCGACGTGTCAGGTGAGAAGAGGGACGATGGATAAAGCGTTTACGGAAGATTACTGGATTGACGTGCAAGTTGACGGCGATTGGCCCGTGGACGTGGAGCTGATGCACAAGACGGCCCTGGCGACGCTCGTTCACCAGGAGTCGCCGGCGGTGGAGGTGGCCGTGGTCATCTCTGGCGACGAGGCGCTGCACGACCTCAACCTGCGCTACCGGGGCGTCGACGCGCCCACCGACGTGCTGGCCTTCGCCAACGAGACGCGCGGCCCTTTCGTAGGAGCCAGCGGGCAGCCGCATTACTTGGGGGATATCATCATCTCTTACCCCCGCGCCGCAGCGCAGGCCACCGAGGCCGGGCACGCGGCCCTGGCCGAGTTGCAACTGCTGGTCGTGCACGGCATGTTGCACCTGTTGGGATACGACGATCAGGACGACGTCGCGCGCGCAGAGATGTGGGGGGTCCAGGAGGCGATTCTGGATGCCCTCGACGTAGAGATCACCTTGCCGGAGTGACGTATGCGCAGTCGCGGCCTGCTCGACAGTTTCCGCCACGCCTTCGCCGGGTTGGGGTACGCGCTGCGCACGCAGCGCAACACGCGCATTCACCTCACCATCGCCGTCGCCGTCGTGGTGTTGGGGCTGTGGCTTGGCCTAACGACCACGGCCTGGGCCGTGTTGGCGCTGACCATCGGCATCGTGTTGGTCAGCGAGATGCTGAACACGGTGGCAGAGACGCTGGTCGACCTGGTCAGTCCGGGCTACCATCCACTGGCCAAGGTGGTCAAGGATGTGACGGCCGGGGCGGTGCTGCTGGCGGCGATGTTCTCTATCGTTGTCGGATTGTTGATTCTGGGGCCGCCCCTGTGGGCGCGGCTGTGGTAGACGGTCGCAGGGGCGGAACCCCTGCAAGGCCCTGGTGAACGACGGCCAGCAGGTAAGAAACCCGCCCTACATTGAGATGGGCTATTTTCGGAACAGGAGGTGTAAATGAGTATACAAGACGTCTACTTGACCCCTGAAGGAAAGGAAAAACTCCAACAGGAACTCAAGGAGTTGGTGGAAATCAGACGCCCGGCGCTGGCTCAACGGCTGCGACTGGCGATCCAGCAGGGCGATCTGTCTGAGAATGCCGACTATACGCAAGCTAAAGAGGAACAGGGCTTCCTCGAAGGGCGGATTCAAGAGCTGGAGGCCATGCTCCAGAACGTCGTTCTCATTGAAGACGATGGCCCCAAAGACAACGTGCGGTTGGGCATTCGAGTGACCGTCGTCGAAGAGGGGTTCGACGACCCGGAGACGTTTCACATCGTCGGGGCGGCCGAAGCCGACCCGGCAAACGGCAGGATTTCCAACGAATCGCCCTTGGGCCAGGCCCTGATGGGCAAACGCGTGGGCGACACGGTGTGCGTGGAAGCCCCGGCCGGCGAATTGATCTTCCGTATCCTGGAACTGGCGTAGCCGTGCCCGACGCCGCGTTGGACCTCCTGCACGCCGAGATGCGGGCGTGCCGCCGCTGCCTGGACGCGGGATATGCCATCGTGCCCGGCGCGGTCTTCTCCGGCCCCGTCACCGCGCGGGTGATGGTCGTGGGGCAGGCCCCCGGCGTGACCGAGTCGCAGGTGGGGCGGCCGTTCAATGCCTCGTCGGGACGGCGCCTCTTCCAGTGGCTGGGCCAGGCGGGATGGGACGAGGCGGCCTTCCGCGCCACACAGTATATGACCGCCATCACCAAGTGCTTCCCGGGCAAGGCCTCCGGCGGGAAAGGGGACCGCGTCCCTACGCCGGCCGAACAGGCGTTGTGCGCGCCCTTCCTGGAGCGCGAACTGGCCTTGGTGCAGCCCGAGGTCGTCATCCCCGTGGGCGGGCTGGCGGTGAAGCGCCTGCTGGGTGCCGGCCGCCTGAGCGACGTCGTGGGGGGCGTGTACGAGGTCGACGGGCGGTGGATCGTGCCGCTGCCCCATCCCAGTGGAGCCAGCCTGTGGCTCAACCGCCCCAAGAACCGCGCTCAGGTGCAGCAGGCGCTGGCACAACTCGCGCACTTGCGACAGCGATTCTCGCTTTGACATTCCTTTCGGGTTTTGTTACAATAGATTTCCAGTAACTGTTCAGGCTGTTCGCCTGAGCAGAGTGCTCCCGGCCCGAAAAGAGGAAAAATGGGGGTGTCGAGAGCGGCGAAGCCGCTCTCGACACCCCCGCTTTCCCCCCTTCGCGGACGGGGAAGGGAAACTGTGAAGCGTAGCTGAGCAGTTACGATTTCTAGCCATAACAGCATAGGGGAGAGACCTCCGTGTCTACGGAGGCACCGAAGGGGCAAGCTGGCGATGAAAACCGGACGTCGGCGGCGAAACTCTCAGGTCAAAGGACCCTGTGCTGTGGCGCCTCTGGAAAGCCCGCCAGGCACCGACGGGGCAACCCTTTGGGGGAATCTCTCAGGTTCGAGACAGGGGGGAATGTGCAGCCGGCGGGCTGTGCATTCCCTTTTTTGTTCGGTTACAGTCCACTATTCGTTAGGGAGGTAAGCTATGTATCCAAAACTGTTCATTCCTGGGCCCACCCACGTGCGCCAGGAGGTGCTCGATGCGCAGGCGGAGCCGATGATCGGGCACCGCGCACCCGAGTACTCCGATCTCCACGCCGACGTGACCCCCAAACTCCAGAAGTTGCTCTACACCCAGCAGCGCGTCTATATGTACGCGTCATCGTCCTCCGGGGTGATGGAAGGCTCCGTCCGCCAGGCCTCCACCAAGCGCATCCTGAGCACCGTCTGCGGTGCGTTCTCTAAGCGCTGGTACGAGATGACCGTGGCCAATGGCGTGGCCTGCGACAAGCTCGAGGCCGACATGGGGCAGGCCATCACCCCCGAGCTGGTGGACCAGGCGCTCTCGCAGGGCGATTACGACGCTATCACCGTGGTGATGAACGAGACCTCTACCGGCGTGATGAACCCGGTCAAGGACATCGCCGCGCTGATTCACGCCAAGTACCCCGACGTGTTGATCCTGATCGACGCGGTGAGCGCTATGGCCGGCGTCAAGATCGAGTTCGACGCCTGGGGGCTGGATGTGTGCCTGGCGGGCGTGCAGAAGTGCTTCGCCCTGCCGCCGGGCCTGACGATCTGCGCGGTCAGCGACCGGGCGCGCGCGCGCGCGCTGCAGGTGCCCAACTGCGGCCACTACTTCGCCTACAGCGAGATGGACTCGAAGTACGAGAAGCATCAGACGCCCGCGACGCCCGCCATCAGCTTGATCCAGGCGCTCAAGAAGCAGTTGAACGACATGCTGGCAGAAGGGCTCGACAACCGCTGGCAGCGCCATGCGGACATGGCCGCCGTCGTACAGGCGTGGGCGCGCAAGAACTTCGCCCTCTACTCCGACGAGCGCTACCTGTCGCAGACCGTGACCAACGTGGCGAACACGCGCGGCATCAGCGTGGGCGATCTGAACAAGGCGCTGCGCGAGCGCGGGGCCATCATCTCCAACGGCTACGGCACGCTGAAGGAGAAGTGCTTCCGCATCGCGCACATGGGCGATTTGACGCTGGACGACATCAACTGGCTGCTGGCGCAGATCGACGAGATTCTGGGCCTGTAAGGAGGCAGCCATGAGACTGATCATTTGCGATCCGACGGACGCCAGCGCCATCGAGACGATGCGCGCGGCCGGTATCGAGGTGGACGTGCGTGACACCATCACGCTCGAAGAGCTGGAGACGGTCATCGCGGACTATCACATCATGGTGGTGCGCAGCCGCACCACCGTGCGTGCGCCGCTGATCGACAAGGCCACGAACTTGAAGGCGGTCATCCGCGGTGGCGTGGGGGTGGACAACATCGACGTGGCCTACGCCGAGTCGAAGGGCATCGAGGTGCGCAACACCCCCGCCGCTTCTTCCAACTCCGTGGCCGAACTGACCATTGGCTATCTCTTCGCCCTGGCGCGCCAGATCCCGCAGGTCACCGCGACGATGAAAGACGGCAAGTGGGAGAAGAAGGCCTTCAGCAAGGGCAGCGAACTGGCGGGCAAGACGCTGGGCATCGTCGGCTGCGGACGCATCGGGGCCATGGTGGGCGAAAAAGCCGCCGCGCTGGGGATGGCGGTGCTGGGCTACGACCCGTTCATCGCCGAGATGGCGTCTTGTATCCTCAAGGAAGAGGACCTGGACGAAATCTTCGCCCGCTCGGATTTCATCACCGTCCACGTGCCGCATACGGATGGGACGCACTACATCCTGGACGCCGCGGCGTTCGCCAAGATGAAGGACGGCGTCTACATCGTCAACTGCGGGCGCGGCGGCACGGTCGACGAGGCGGCGCTGTGCGACGCGCTCGCCTCCGGTAAGGTCGCCGGTGCAGCACTCGACGTGTTCGAGGACGAGAAGGTCGAGCGCGGCCAGCGGCTGATGGCGTTCCCCCAGGTGATCGGATCGCCCCACATCGGCGCGGGCACGCGCGAAGCGACGGCGCGGGTCGGCGGCGAGGTGGCGCAGATCGCCATCGAGATCGCCCGGCGTTAAACGAGTGATTGCTCATCCTCCCGCAGGTTCGAACTTGCGGGAGGATGGCTTCATCGACAGACGGAGAATATTATGGCGACCATTCGACCCTTCAAAGGCATTCGTTACAATCTGGAGAAAGTAGGGGACCTTTCTTGCGTCGTCAGCCAGCCCTACGACCGCGTGCGGCACGGCCTGCAGGAGAAGTATTACGACCAGAGCCCATACACCATCGTGCGCATCATCAAGGGCAAAGAGGAGGCGGGGGATGGCGAGACCGAGAACGTCTACACCCGTGCGCGGGACTATCTGCACGCGTGGCTGGACGCCGGCGTGCTGGTACGCGAGGACGTGCCCGCGCTCTACGTCCTTCACCAGACCTTCACCCTGGCCGACGGCACGCAGAAGACGCGCCGGGGCTTGATCGCGGCGCTGGAATTGACCCGTTTCGACGAGGGCGTCGTCTTGCCCCACGAGCGCACGCTCTCCGGCCCGAAAGTCGACCGGCTGAACCTGCTGCGGGCCAC
>JAFGOJ010000297.1 GCA_016926575.1 Anaerolineae bacterium
CGGAAGGTAAACCGCAGGTTTACCCGTTTCCCCGGCGGGGTGCAGGGGCGTAGGGGCGCGGCATGCCGCGCCCTGCTGCAAGGCATTCGTTAAACGAGGGCGGCGGGTAAGAACCCCGCCCTACAGGGCCGCAGTCCTATTTTCGAAGTAGCGCGAGGAGGTCACGATGTATCAACGGGTTTTGGCCTTCGACTTCGATGGCACGCTGGCCGACGAAAACGGTGTCGTCCCGCCCGCGTTGCAGGTTGCTTTGGAAACGTTGCACGCTGCCGGGTACGCCTTGTTCCTGGTCACCGGGCGCCGCTTTGGGAACGTCGAACTGGGCGCGCTGAAGTCCCTCTTCGCCGGCATCGCCTGGGAAAATGGGGCGGTGCTTCACCACCTCGCCACCGACGCGGTCTACCTGCCCTTCGGCCAACTCGACCCGCAGTTGGTGGGCGCGTTGGAGAGGGGTGGGGTGCCGCTGGAAAAAGGGCGCGCCATCGTCTCTATAGCCGCGGAACACGACACGGCGGTGTGGCGCATCCTCAACGACTGGGGGCGGGATGCCACGCTCGCTCCCAACAAAGGCGTGCTGCGCATCGTCCCCCCGGGCGCATCCAAGGGAGCGGGCCTGGAACGCCTGTTGGGATTGTGTGGCTTTTCACCGCGCAATCTGGTCAGCTTCGGCGACGGGCAGAGCGATCTTTCTATGCTCAAGCTTGGGGAGATCCGGGCTACTGTGGCCGATGCGATGCCATGTGTCAGAGAACTGGCCGACGTGGTGGCAACTCACCCAGGACCCGCAGGGGTGTTGGAGACCCTGGAGGCGTACTGGCTGGGTGACTGCACCGGCGACCTGCCCGCGCGCCACGAACGCCCGATTCCCCTGGGCCGAGACGAGGCCGGCGACGACGTCTCGATGCCGGCAGCAAGATTGGTCGGCGGAAACCTGGGTGTGTTTGGCGATTCGGGCAGCGGCAAGTCGTGGGTGGCCGGGCTGCTGGTCGAAGGGATGTACGCCGCCGGCTACCAGGTGCTAATCATCGATCCGGAGGGCGATTTCCGCGGCATGCGGGCGCTGCCCGGCGTCATCTCCCTCGAAGTGTCGCCGGACGCGACCCCGCCGCCGACGATGATCAGCGCGCTGTTGGAGACGGTCACGGCGTCGATCGTGTTGGACATGAGCGCGCACCCCGCGACGCAGCGCATCTCTTACGTCGCCGACCTGGTGCGGGCCTTGCTTTCTCTGAAATCCCGTAAATTCCGCCCGCACTGGATCGTGATGGAAGAGGCCCAATACTTCCTGCCGTCCAATCGCAGCGAGATGAGCGTCATGCTGCCGGAGATGTTAGCGGACGGCGGCTGGGCTTTCATTTCCTATTGCCCCGACCGCCTGTCTGAGGAGGTGCTGCGCGCGTTGGACGCGTGCATCCTCACCCGCCTGAGCGACCCCGATGCGATCCAGGCGCTGCAATACACCGCCGGGCAGGTGCCCCGCGTCTCCCTGGCCAAGATTCCCCAGGGGTACGCCTGGTTGTGCGGCGAGCAGACAGTGCGCCTGCGGCCCAACGTCCGCCGCGTGTCGCACATCCGCCACCTGTACAAGTACCTGGACACGCCCCTGCCCCGGCACAAGCGCTTCTACTTCCGCGATGAAAAAGCCTACCTCGGTGTGGAGGCGGCCACGCTGTACGAGTTCCTCCACTGTTTGCGTACCCTGCCCATAGAGAGCCTGGCCTACCACCAGGTACGTGGCGACTTCGCCGCCTGGGTGAAGGGAGCGTTGGGTTACAACGCTCTGTCCGATCATTTGCGCAAGCTCGCCCAGCGGCAGTTGACGGGCGAAGCTCTGCGCGACGCTCTGGTGCAGCGCGTGGCCAGCCACTATGAAGAACTGTGCGCGTTGCGCTGAAAGGAACGAGCGATGCATATCTCGATCGTTGCGGCGGATTTCGACGGGACGATGTCCCAAGGCGATGTCCTGGCCCCCGAGGCCGGGCACGCGCTGCGGCGCTGGCGCGAGAGCGGCCGGTTTACTGCGCTGGTCTCGGGCCGCTCGTTCGAGTTCCTGCACGCGCTGCAAGAGCGGGAGCAGGCGTTCGACCTGATCGTAGCCGAGAACGGCGCGGTGCTCTACAACACCCACACCGACGAGATGTTCCTGCCTTTCGGCGAGGTACCCGACGACCTGATCGATACGCTCGAAAAGCTCGGCGTGCCGCTGTGGCGCGGCATCGCCATCGCCGGCACACGCACCCCCTACGACGACGCGGCCTGGGTCGCCAGCCGCGAACTGGGCCTGCCCGTGCACGTGGAGACCAATCGCAGCGAGGTCATGCTGCTGCCGCAGGGGGCCAGCAAAGGCGCGGGCCTGCTGCACCTGCTGCAGCGCGTGGGCATGTCGCCGCGCAACGTGGTGGCCATCGGCGACGCCGAGAACGACCTCAGCTTGCTCCAGGCGGCGGAAGTCAAGGTGGCGGTGGCCAACGCCATCAAGGGGCTGAAGGAGATTGCGGACTACGTCACGCCGGAGCCCGAGGCGGCGGGCGTGGCGCGTTTCGTCGAGCGCTACTTGCTGGACGGACAGGCATTCGATTTCCCGGTCCGCAGCGCGCACCATTTCGGGCTGGGGGCCGACGTCGAATTCAGCCTGAACGCGCACGACCTGGTCGATCGGGAGATTCTGATTGCGGGGGGCAGCGGCTGTGCCAAGTCGTGGCTGGCCTCGCGCCTGGCCGAAGGGCTGATCGACGGAGGGTACCAGATTCTGACGCTCGATCCGGTGGGCGACTTGCACGCGCTGCGCCGACCCGCCTCCTGTCTGTCGCTTGGGCGCGAGGAGACGCCGTCCATAGGCCTGGTGCTGCAACTTCTGGCCGAGACCGATTTGAGCCTGGTGCTGGATATGTCGCGCCTGCAGACGCGGGAGGAGCAGGTGCTCTACACCACGGGGCTGCTGCGACACGTACTCGACATGCGCCGCCGCCTGGGTAAGCCGCACTGGATTTTGATCGACGAAGCGCAGGACCTGCTCGGCGGCAGCGACAACCCCGCTCGAATCCCGCTGCTGCAGAGCTTCGAGTCGTTCGGCGTGTGCCTGGTCACCTGGCAGCCCAGCGCGCTGGACCAGGGCGTGCTCGATCGCGTGCACGGCTTTGTGCTCACGCGCCATCGTCTACACAGTGAAGTGGCGTGCTTGAGCCGTCTGATGGAGAGCCATGGTCTGGACGTGACGGGGCTGTCCGACCGGCTGGCGCAGCTCGGCGAGGGGCAGATGGTGTCGTGGGGATTGACGGCGGCGGCGGCGGAGTTGGAGCTGCTGAGATTTCGCTCCGGGCCGCGCGTGTTTCCCGCGATGCGGCACCTGCACAAGTACGTCGAGGAGCGGGTGTCGCGCTCGAAACAGTTCTATTTTCGTGATCCGGCCGGAAACACCCCGCCGGCGGGCAATCTGGGCGAGTTGATCGACCGGCTGCGCGGCGTGGACGTCGCCGTGCTCACGTATCACTTCGAGCGCGGGGATTACACGCGCTGGATCCGAGACGTGTTCCGCGACGAAACCCTGGCGCGGTGGATCGACCGGCTGCACGCGGCCAACCTCGCGGGCGAGGACCTGCGCGCGGCGCTGCTGGACGTGCTCGAACAGCGTTACCGCGTGTTGGAACGGCTGGTGTAGCCTGGACTCAGTTTGTTGACTTAATCCCAAAATTCACTATACTAGGCCCACATTCCCTGCCAACTTGACCCCTTATCTCTTCTGCCTCGACTGACTCCCCCCGTGCGTTTTTCACTTTCGAAAGGAGAATGGTATGACAGGCTACCGATTTCTAACCAACGCTGCCCGCTTCGCACTCGTATCGATGGTGGTAGTGGGGCAGTTGGGGGCGCTGGCGACGGCGGGGGTTCGCGCCGCCGACGTGCGTTTGGAAGACATTCCAGGCGATAGCCTGCGTGATGTTCGCGCCCCCACCGCCGAGACGTACTGGACTACCGAGTTGGTCGATCCGGGTGCGACGGTAGGGGCGTTCAGCTCGCTGGCTATCGACTCGCTGGATCAGCTTCACGTTGCCTACTACGACGGAGACTCGCTGCGTTACGCCCTCTTAAGCAGTACGTGGGCCACCACCACGATCGACACCGGCGGCAACGTGGGCATGTACGCCTCGCTCGCTCTGGATGGCGTTGAGCCCCACGTCGCCTACTACGACGTGACCAACACTGCCCTGCGCCACGTCTACTACGAAACGGGCTTGGGCTGGGGCCCCAGCGAGGAAGTCGACAACACTGCCGACGTGGGCGCTTACAGTGCGTTGGCCATTGATAGGACCTATCACTATATCCTCATTAGCTATTATGACGCCACCAACCAGAGCCTCAAGCTGGCCCGTTTCGACAGCAGTTGGTCATCCGAGACGGTCGACGCAGCCATTGGCAGCGGGCTGCACACGATCGCCATGGCCACACGCCGCGCTCCCGACGTTCGCATCGTCTACCACGACGCCACGAACGACCGGCTGGAGTACGCGATAGGTATCAGCGATCCACCCTATTGGGACTTTTCCGAAGGCCCGGTCAATCATGGCGGCGAGGGCGGTTATTTCGCCGCCCTGGCCCTCGACACGGGTGGCGATCCCCACGTCAGCTATTTTTCCGCCGATGACGAGCTCGTCTACGCTCATCACGACGGCAATATGTGGACGAACACCGTCATCGATTCGGTCTGGAGCGAGGCGTCGATCAACACGGCGATCGCGCTGGACGCGGACAACCAGCCCCACATTGCCTACACCGACGACGAGAGCGCAGGCCGCCTCACCTACGCCTACCTCGACGGCAGCACGTGGATGACGCAGACGGTCGAGAGCAGCGGGGTGGAGGGCTACCCGTCCATCGCCATCGACGCGGACGGTTTCCCGCACATCACCTACTGGACCGACAGCGGCCTCAAACACGCCTGGCTGCGCGCTACTTCTGACCTCGTCGTGACCGACATTTGGAGCGGCAGCTCCAACCAAATCTGGTACCAGGTGCAGAACGTGGGGCAGGGCACCGCCCCGGCCGGCCATCAGGTCGCGTTGACCATCGACAGTGTTGCCAGCGGCACAAGCACCGTCCCGGTCGACCTGGCCCCCGGCGAGCGCTACGCGGCCGTGATCGCCACCGTGGCATGCAGCGGTTCCAATGATGCACTGCGCGTCACCGCCGACAATGGCGGGGTGGTGGTCGAATCGAACGAGACGAACAATATGCGCTACGAGCTCTGGGACTGTGACACTACCGCCCCGCAGATCACCACTGGGCCGCAAGCAACCGGCGTGACCACCAATTCCGCCGTCATCGAGTGGGTGACCAATGAAAACAGCGACAGTTGGGTCTATTATGACCCCAGCCACCTCGACTACACCACCTACGAGTTCGAAGATGGCGTCTACGTCACCTCACACGCGATCGCGCTGACCGGGCTGAGCCCAGCCACCGTCTACCGCTACGCGGTCGAGTCGAACGACCAGGCCGGCAACCGCGTCAGCAGCGGCGAGTTCTTTTTCGAGACGCTGCCCCTGCCCTCGCCAACGCTGACCGGCACGCTGAGCATCGAGCGCGGCAGCAGGGACTACCCCACCTACGCGATCACTGCCGTCATCAGCGACGCGGCCCGCGCGCTCGACCCGAGTATCGTCGACTACGCCTCGTTCTACCTGAACGACACGCTGGTGGGCCGCTCCTACTCCGCCATCCGTGCCGGGGTTGGGAGAACGGCGTACAGCTACGTCCTCTCTCCATACCAGCTTGGGCATTCAAGAGGGACATTCCTGGGCGCGACCCACGCCGTCGACGTGGTGGTCTCCGTAGCGAACGGGGTGGACCTCGAGCTGAACGACGACCTTTTCCCGCCGTGGGAAGAAAAGCCGGTCGAAGTGAATATCTGGACACCCTTCAACAACGCGGTCTATTACACGGACGGATCGGACGACCTGCCGCCCGGTACGACGATCCAGCTCGCCGCCGAGGCGATGGAGTACGAATGGGAGTGCGAGTGGGTCAGCTTCCGCGGCAGCGATCCCTACGCCATGCCGCCCGACTGCGGCGAGGTGGCTCAAAAGTCGGGTCCGGTCGAGTTCTATATCGACGGTGCTTGGATCGACACGTTGTCGACCCCGGTTGCCGGAACCTTTGTCTATGTCGTCCAGTGGGACGCCGGTGGGTTGGAGGTTGGACCGCATACGCTGACCGTCATAACCCGTGACAGTGAAGACATCATGAACCTGGCTAGCGCCACGCGCCAGTTCTACGTCGAGGAGCCTACCGTAGGACTGGGGGTGGAGCGCACCGTCACGCGCCACGGCAACTACTACGAGGTGGAACTGGACATCTCCCTCTCTGCTAATTCGACCAACCCCATCACCCTCGACTACCTGACCGATTACGCCGACGAGTTTATGCCGGTGCAGAAAGAAACTGCCTCGTACGACGTCTACTTCGACTACCCGGCCTGGGCCGGGTCGGGCGAGCGGCGAGCCAAGATCACGATCGACTTTACCGGCGGGGGGATCGAACTGGAACCGGGCGACAGCTGCCAGGTTTCGTACCAGGTGGTGCCTATCCTCTACGAAGACGGGGTGGCTGATCCGATAATTGGCACCCTCGATGTGCGGCTCTATTATGATGGAGGCGATTCCTTTGAAGTGTTCGACCTGTCCTGGCAGTCCCTCTCGTCGGTGCAGGCTGCCCTGGGCACGTCCGATTACATCATCGTTACCAATCCCGACCGGCTGCACGACCTCTACGTCGAGAGCGAAGTGCACGATCTCCTGGGCACGATGGCCCACCTGGCGGTCGCTCGCAACGGCGTGCTGGGCTTTCTCGAAGGCTACGTCGGCGTCTATGCCGATCCGGACAATGACGTGCTGCGTGACCTGACCGACGGCGGCTACTGGGCCGACGCGCTCCATCCCAACTTCCAGGACTCCCTGGAGGGGTATATGCTCATCGTCGGCGAGACCGAGATCGTGCCGGCCTTCGACAGCCACAATTACGACATCTGCTGGGGCATTCCGGACGACAGCACGCACTGCGAGGTGCGCGACAACGACGTCTACCACCACGACCAGTGGTACTCGAACACGGCGGGCAACGGGAAGCCGGAGCTGATCGTGGGACGCATCATCGGCGATTCGGCCTGGCAGTTGGAGCGCCCGCTCATCGTCAGCATCGGTATCGCTGAAGGGAATTTCGGCCATTACTATGTGGCGGACCGCGCCCTGCTGGCCAGCGGCGGCGGGGATGGCGTGTCCTACTTCGAGGATAACGTCGACACCATCGATATGATACTGGATAACGTGAGCGATCCCAGCGACGATCGCTGGATTGTCGAGGTTTTGAACCTGGCGGGAGAATCCTATCCCAACCTGTTGGTGAATAGTGGTATCGCCGAGCAGATCAGCCTGATGCACTTGATGGGCCACGGCAACGTCGACAGCTGGGCCGGCGCCCTGTCCACGAACGATCCCCCCGACCTCTATGGCTACATGCCCTTCGTCTTTGCTCCTTCTTGCCTCACCGGCAATTATGAAGCAGGCGACGACTATAACCTGGCCGAGTCGCTCTTCGACCAGGGTATCTCGGGCTACGTCGGCTCGACCCAGATCTCGCCCATCCAGACGAA
>JAFGOJ010000298.1 GCA_016926575.1 Anaerolineae bacterium
CATTCGCCCGGGGTTGATGAACTGTTCAAGACGCTTAGGAGGCGCCCCAGACGGCTTAGAGAGCCCTAGTACTGCTACGAATGCCCTCTCCACCCCCTACTTGCTTTCAGGTCATCCTGGGTTATAATGGGCGCGATGCCCACAACAGAGACGGCGCGCGTAAGAGCGGAAGAGATCGCTTACCGATACCCCCAGAATACCCATGGCCTGGAAGCCACCAGCCTATCGGCCTGCCCCGGTGAGATGGTGCTCGTCGGCGGGCCGTCGGGCAGCGGCAAGAGCACCCTGGCGCGCTGCCTGACCGGGCTGATCCCCCACCTCTACCGCGGCGCCCTCAGCGGCACGGTGTGGCTGGAAGATGTACCGACCACCGCCACGCCTCTCTGGCAGCTCGCCGAACGCGCCGGTATGGTCTTCCAAAACCCGGCCGCGCAGATGCTCACGTCGACCGTCGAAGAGGAAATCGTCTTCGGCCTGGAGAACCTGGGCCTGCCGTCCGCCGCGATCCACACCCGGCTGGAGCAGACGTTGGCCCAGTTCGGGTTGGAACCGTTCCGCCGGCGCACCCCGCAGACCCTCTCCGGTGGTGAGCAGCAGAAGCTGGCTTTGGCCGCCATCATCGCCCGCCGCCCGCCCGTGTTGGCGCTGGACGAGCCGTTCTCGATGCTCGACAGCACCGCCGCCGCCGAACTGGTCGGCTACCTGACGGACGAGGTTCGCGCCGGTACGACGGTCGTCATCTGTGAGCACCGGGAAGAATACCTGGGCGGGCTCCCCAACCTGCGCACGGTGCGCCTCGCCTCCCGCGCCGGCATCCCGCCCCACGACGGCGCAGCGGCCCTGCTCCCCAACAGCCATACACCGGTATGTCAAATGAGCGTCCGCGACGTGTCGGTCCAGTTGGGTGGGCGCACGGTTCTGCGCGACCTCAGCTTCTCCGTTCGCGGTGGCGAGGTGGTCGCCGTGGTGGGCCGCAACGGTGTGGGAAAGACGACGCTGTTGCGCGCCCTGGCGGGCCTCCAACCGCACCAGGGCGCGATCGAGGTTGATGGCGCACCGCCGGACCTGGGGCTGGTCTTCCAAAATGCGGATTTACAGCTTTTCAACGCTTCGGTGCGGGAAGAAATCCTCTACCGGGTTGGCACGCCCGATATGGCGCTCTACGCCCACCTGCTGGAGGCGCTGGGGCTGACGCGCTACGAAGACGTCCCGCCCCTGCTGCTCAGCGAGGGGGAGAAAAAGCGCGTGGCCCTGGCGACGGTGTTGATGCGCCGCCCGCGCCACGGCATCTTGCTCGATGAGCCCGCGCTGGGGCAGGACGCGGCGCACAAGGAGATGCTCGTCCGTATTGCCCGCGGGCTGGCTGCGACCGGGCAACTGGTCATCTTGACCACGCACGACCTGACGCTCGCAGCGTATGCCGACCGGCTGCTCTTGATGGGAGCGGAGGGCATCGTCGCCGACGGCCCGCCCGCGCGGGTGATGCGCGACCCCATGCCCTGGGCCCACATCGGCCTGTGCATTCCAGATTGGGTCGCCCTCCCCCCGCTCGATGGGGGCGCGCCGTGAAGAAGCGTCGCGCCGCCCGGCAGGCCCCTGCGCCGGCGCTGGTCGAGTCGTCACCGTTGCGCCGGGCCGACCCACGCGTCAAGTTGGCGCTGAGCCTGTGTGCCTCACTGGCGGTGATGCTGCCGCTGCGCCAGATCGTGGCCGCGATGGTCATTTACGTGCTGTTGTTGGCGTGGTCGCGCCTGCTGCCTGCCGCCGCGCGCCAGGTGTGGCGGCTCAAGTGGCTGTTGCTTGGCCTGTTCATCGTCGATTGGCTGGTCGTGTCGTTGGATCTGGCCCTGATCATCACCCTGCGCTTGATCCTGCTGGCGGGTGCGTTTGCGCTCTTCTTCGCCACGACCACGCCGGGCGAACTGCGGCTGGCGCTGGAATGGATGCGCATGCCCTACCGGTACGCCTTCAGCATCAGCCTGGCGTTTCAAAGCCTGAACCTGTTGGATGCAGAATGGCGTACCATCCACGAGGCGCAACAGGCGCGCGGGGCATGGGCGCCGCTCCAGGGCTGGCGCAACCTGCGCCAGCAGGTGCACGATTTGGTGGCACTGGCCGTCCCGGCCATCGTGATGACCACCAGACGTGCCTGGTCGATCACCGAAGCGGCCTACGCACGCGGCTTCGACTCGCCCAAACGCCTTCCCTACCGCAGCCTGTCGATGCGCCCGTTCGACTGGCTGATGTTGGGCGTGGCGGTGGCCATCAGCGGCGGCCTGGTCGCCTGGCGCTGGTTGAGCTGATAATTAAGCGGTCGGCCTGCGCGTCGCGCTATTCACAACCGATGGACGAAAATGTAGGTTACGCTTTCAGCGTGACAACATTGCTCAAGGTGGGTTCCTGTCACACTGCAAGCGTGATCTACATCTCCTGACCCGCCGTTCCGCCCGGTCAGGAGACCGGGCGGAACAAGAGGGACCGCCTGAGGCATTAACCCAGGCCCATTTGCGGAA
>JAFGOJ010000299.1 GCA_016926575.1 Anaerolineae bacterium
ATCTTCTCCCCGCTTTATTGAGAAGTTACTTGTCAAGCATACAGTCGGAGCAGTTACAATTATTTTATCATGGCTTTTTTTTTATCACAATAGGGAGTAGTCTTCTGAGTGCATTTGCTCCCTGGGGCAGCCGAATATTTTTTGCCGTTGCCCCCAACGGCAAATGCAATGGTGGGGATTACTTCGGGCACTTCGCGCCCTCGCAATGACCCGCAGCGGGCATGCTGAGCAGTTACGCTTTGACAGAAGTGGGTAATTGTTGTATGCTCTGACGAGGAGGGGAATGATGAAACTTTCGACGAAAGGGCGCTACGCAGTGCGGGCGATGATCGATTTGGCCATCCACGCGGAAGAGGGGCCGGTCGCGCGGGCCGACATCTCGTGCCGGCAGGACATTTCGGCGGACTACATGGCGCGCTTGTTCATCAACCTCCAGGATGCCGGATTGGTGCGTGGGATCAAAGGCCCGGGCGGCGGATACATGTTGATGCGTTCCCCTTCCGAGATCAGCGTTGGCGACATCGTGCGTGCGGTCGAGGGGCCGATCGCCCTGGTCAGTTGCGTGGAGCCGGGCGGGGAGCGCGCCTGTGAATACGCCGACCGGTGTGTCACGCGCCAGATCTGGCAGCGCGCTTCCGAGGCCATCGCCGATGTGCTGAACGGTATCACCTTGGAGGAGCTGTCTGCCCAGGCATGTGACCTGGGAGAGGCGTTCGTCCGGAAGTGCCCCGGTTAATCGCAAAGCGCCCTTGACATTTGGGCGCTTGAGCCTATAATATCGCTCGCACTCGCAATCGAGGCGGGAGTTTTAGTGAAGGAGTCAGACCATGGGAGCAGTCCCCAAGAGAAAAATTTCGCGCGGACGGCGGAATCGACGCCGCGCCCACGATGCCATCAAGCTGCCGCATCTGGTAGTATGCCCCAGTTGCCACGAGATGACGTTGCCTCACCGGGTTTGTCCGCACTGCGGGATGTACCGGGGCATGAAGGTTATCGAGGTCAAGGAAAGTTAGCGCGCGCCAAGGTTCTTTAACGTAAAGGCTCAGAGAGCGATGCATCAGAAGCCCTTCGCCCTCCAGTTCCCCGGCCAGGGTTCGCAAGTGGTGGGGATGGGAGCGGCGCTTTATGCTAACTCGCCCGCGGCAGCCGGGGTGTTCGACCGGGCCGACGACGTGTTGGGCGTACCACTTTCTGAGCTGTGTTTTGCGGGACCCGAGGACGCGTTAAACGACACGTTCAATACCCAACCCGCTTTGTTGACGACCAGCATCGCCGCGCTGCGCGCGTTTCAAGAGCGCGAGGGCGGCGATCCCGCGTTTGTTGCCGGGCACAGCCTGGGCGAATTCAGCGCCCTGGTGGCGGCCGGCTCTCTGCGCTTCGAGGACGCCCTGTACGTGGTCCGCGAGCGCGGCCGTCTGATGGCCGAGGCCGGCGCGCTCAGCCCGGGGGGCATGGCTGCCGTCATCGGGCTGGAAGCCGACCGGGTGGCCGATGCGTGCGCGCAGGCGCGCGCTGCTACCGGCGGCACCGCGGGCGTGGCCAACGACAACTGCCCCGGGCAGGTGGTCGTCTCTGGCGACGAAGAGACCCTGCAGCTGGCGATGGCGCACCTGCAAGATGCCGGCGCGCGGCGGGTGATCCGCCTGGCGGTGAGCATCCCCGCGCACTCGCCCCTCATGGCCGATGCGGCGGACCAGTTCCGCCGCGTGCTGGACGCGATCCCCTTCAGTCCACCGCGGGTGCCGGTGGTGACGAACGCGACCGCCCGCCCTGTGGACGACCCCCAGGCGTTGCGCGAGGTGTTGGGGCGTCAACTGATTTCCCCGGTGCGCTGGACCGAGTCGGTGGCGTGGATGGTCGCGCAGGGGGTGGAGCGTTTCGTCGAAGTCGGGCCGAAGGACGTGTTGACCGGCCTGCTGCGCCGCATCGACCGGTCGGTGGAAGGTCAGACCGTGGCGCAGGTGTTGGGCGTCGAGGTGTAAGGAGGCGGGAATGGGCCATCAACTGGCGGGCAAAGTCGCGGTCGTGACCGGCGCGTCGCGCGGCATCGGGCGGGCGATTGCTCTGGAGCTGGCGCGGCGCGGCGCGCGGGTGGTGGTCAACTATCACCGCAACGCCGAAGCCGCTGCCGCGGTCGTTGCACAGATCGAGGCGGACGGCGGGCAGGCCCTTGCCGTCCAGGCCGACGTCTCCGACTTCGAGCAGGCCCAGGTACTGATCCAGGCCGCGCTCGACGCCTACGAACGGATCGATATCCTGGTCAACAACGCCGGCACCACGCGCGACCAGGCGCTGATGATGATGAAAGAGGACGAGTGGGATACGGTGATCCAGGTGAATTTGAAGAGCCTGTTCAACACCTGCAAGGCCGCCGCGCGGAAGATGGTACGCCAGCGGTACGGCCGGATCGTCAACATCTCCTCGGTGGCGGGCATCGCCGGGCAGTTCGGGCAGACGAACTACGCTGCGTCCAAGGCCGGTGTGATCGGCTTCAGCAAGAGCCTGGCGAAGGAACTGGGCGCGCGCGGCATCACGGTCAACGTCGTCGCGCCGGGGTTCGTGCCCACCGACCTGACCGCGGACTTGCCCGATGACCTGCGTGCGGCGGCGATGGAGCACACGCCGCTCAAGCGGATGGGCGAGCCTGAAGAGATTGCTTATGCGGTCGCGTTTCTGGCCTCCGACGAGGCCAGCTTCATTACGGGCGCTGTCCTTCCGGTGGATGGCGGTATCGTGATGTCTGGATGAGGAGTGTTGAGATGGAAGAAGCACCGACAGTTGGCAAGATCACGATCGACCCTGAAGCGTTGGAGACGATTGCGCGCCTGACGACCCTGGCCATCCCTGGCGTGGTGCGGCTGACGCCGCCAGAGAAGCTCCAGCGGTTTTTGAAGATCGAGGATGGTGTCTATATCAAAGTGCTAGACGGAGCGGTCGAGGTCGATTTGTACCTCGTCGCGGAGCCCGGCAAGAACCTGCTCTCGCTTGGCCGCCACATTCAGACGGAAGTGGGGCGGGCGATTTCCAACCTGGTGGGTATGCCGGTCAAAGCTGTGAATGTCCACATCGAAGATGTCTGCTGTGGGCACTCCGAAGGCTAGGCGAGGTTCGAACACCCTGTGAAAGCTCGTCGTCGCGCGCGTATGCTCGCTCTGCAAGCGTTGTACGAGATCGACAGTGTCGGTCATCTCCCAGGCATCGTGATTCAGGAGCGCCTGGCCGCCAATACCCTGCCCGATTCGTCAAACGAATTCGCCCGGGAGGTGATTGTGGGGGTGCTGGGGTGCCAGGAGATTCTGGACCGTTTCATCCATCAGTACGCGCCGGAGTGGCCCGTGGACCAGATGGCACTGGTCGACCGAAACATCCTGCGCATCGCGCTGTTCGAGTTTGCTGTGGACGGCGAAACACCGGTCAAAGTCGCCATCAACGAGGCGGTGGAGCTGGCGAAGTTGTTCGGCTCAGATAGCAGCCCACGTTTCATCAACGGCGTTTTGGGTGCGCTCGTGCCAATCAGGGAGCGGATTTGCAGCGCCGTAGCAGTGGCCAGGCAAAATACATAAGGTAGTGGCGGCCCCCTATTCCAGGGGGCTAATTTTTTCCTACATAGGAGGTACTATGAGCAATCGCGTAATCATTATGGGTGCCGCGGGGCGTGACTTCCACAACTTCAACACCTACTTCCGCAATAACCCGGACTATCAGGTCGTGGCGTTTACTGCGACCCAGATTCCCAATATCGAGGGGCGGAAGTACCCACCGGAGCTGTCTGGCAGCCTGTACCCGGAGGGCATTCCGATCTACCCGGAATCTGATCTGGTCGATTTGATCCGCCGCCACGATGTGGACCAGGTCATCTTCGCCTACTCTGACGTCTCGCACGAGTACGTGATGCACAAGGCGTCTCAGGTTCTGGCGGCCGGGGCGGATTTCCGGCTGATGGGATTGGGGACGACGTTGCTGGAGAGCACGAAGCCCGTGGTTGCCGTCTGCGCGGTGCGCACGGGCGCGGGCAAGAGCCAGACGACGCGGCGGGTGTGTGACCTGCTCCAGCAGATGGGGAAGAAGGTGGTGGCGATCCGCCATCCGATGCCCTACGGCGACCTGGCCGCCCAGGCTGTGCAGCGCTTCGCCGACTATGATGACCTCGATCGCCACAAGTGCACCATCGAGGAGCGCGAGGAGTACGAACCGCACATCGACCGGGGCGTGGTGGTCTACGCCGGCGTGGATTACGAGGCGATCCTGCGCCAGGCTGAGACCGAGGCCGACGTGATCGTGTGGGACGGCGGCAACAATGACCTGCCGTTCTACAAGCCCGACCTGTACATCGTCGTAGCCGACCCGCACCGGCCCGGCCACGAGATGACGTATCACCCCGGCGAGGCCAATCTGCGCGCCGCCGACGTGGTGGTGATCAACAAGGTCGATACGGCGGGGCCGGAGGGCATCGCTACGGTGCGCGATAGCGTCTTCGCGGTCAACCCCAGCGCAGTGATGATCGAGGCTGCGTCGCCTATCTTCGTCGACGACTTGCAGGCGATTCGCGGGAAGCGCGTGCTGGTCGTCGAGGACGGCCCGACGCTGACCCACGGCGGGATGACCTACGGGGCGGGCGTCGTCGCCGCCAAGCGCTTCGGCGCGGCGGAGCTGGTCGACCCGCGGCCGTATGCCGTCGGCACAATCGCCAAGACGTTCGAGAAATACAGCCACATCGGTGCGCTGCTGCCGGCGATGGGCTACGGCGACGAGCAGGTGCGTGACCTGGAGGAGACGATCAACCGGGCCGACTGCGACCTGGTGCTGGCGGCCACCCCCATTGACCTGCGGCGGCTGATCGACGTGCGTCACCCGATGGACCGCGTGCGCTACGAGCTACAGGTCGTGGGCCAGCCGACGCTGGAAGACGTGTTGAAGCGGTTCGCGTAGGTTTGTCGTGTGTCGAAAATCGACGGGGCGGGTCGAAAGACCCGCCCCGTTTTTTTGTGCCATGGCCCCGGCCGGGCCACCACAAACGGCAGAAAATGCCCACCCTCCCGCAGGTTTGGAACCTGCGGGAGGGTGAAGGCCGCCTGAGGCGTTGACCCAGGCCCATTTGCGGAA
>JAFGOJ010000300.1 GCA_016926575.1 Anaerolineae bacterium
TCTCAAAAAGTGGGGGATGGGGGTTTTGCGGGCGGCGAAGCCGCCCGCAAAACCCCCATCTTCTCCCCGCTTTATTGAGAAGTTACTCAGGGTCGATAGACGATCACTTCGGCGTAGCGCAGCACGCCGGAGGCGGTGCGGTATCCGCCGCGCTCTTCGGCGACGATGGTGCCGGGAGATGCCGCGCCCGCGTCGGTGACGCCGACGGCGACGTGCAGGTAGGGGTCAAAGGGATGTCCGACGCTCGGGATGGGGGTCACGCCGCCGGCTGCGAGGATAGACAACATGCGTTCCTGGACGAGCCGCAGGCCTTCCAGCCACGCCGACAGCATGGCCCGGTCGGCCGGGGAGACCAGCACCGCCTGGGTTGGGGTGATGTGGGAGGCGCCGGCGGCACGGTCGCGGATGGCCAGGTAGCGCTGCCCGCTGGCGATCGCGTGCTCCAGCCCGTCCAGCGCCGGCAAGAACGCTTCCAGCAGCTCGCGCTCGCGCGCAGCCACGCGCTCTGCGGTGAGGCGTTCCACGAGTTGGGCTTGCTGCTGGTGGGCGGCTTGCCAGTCGGCGACGGCCTGTTCCCACTGCGCACTCTGGCCTTCGACCATCGCGTTGGCTTTGAACTGGGCCTTGCCGAGCTTGCGGACTTCTTCTTTCAGCTCATCCAGCGCCTGGCCGAGCCGGGCTTCTGAATGCTGCGCTGCATCCGTTTCCTGCTCCAGTTGGGTGAGGAAAGAGGCCAGCGTTTCCCACAGTTGACGGCGTTCGCTCATAATCTAACGGGGCGGTGATCCGATTTGAAATCCATCCGGCTCAGCTCACCGTATGCAAACAGCACCAACCAGGCATCCCGGGTCTGGAACGCGAGGTCGAGCTTCTTCTTCCGTTTGCGTGGCTCCCAAGGGGGCGGGGGTTGGAACAGGAACAGGTCGGTTTCTGCTTTGGCATCGGCCGTGCGCAGCTTCTCGTAGGCGGCGCGGATGGCTTTGAAGGTGTCGGGGTGGTGCTCCGGTGGGTACTCGCGCACCAGGTCGAAATAGGCTTGTCTGACCTCACCGGGCGACGCCCCACGCGCCAACCCTAGCACGGCGTAGGGGTCGCTGCTGCTCAGATTGGGCGTGCGCTCGCGTTTGGGGCCCTGTTCCATCTCAGAACCAGAAGTCATCGTCATCGTCCTCATCCTCATCGTCAAATTCGAAGAAAAAGTCGTCATCGTCATCGTGGAACCCGAGATCCTCTGGGTCCAACCCCAACCGCATCAACGCACGGCCCAACTCTAGTGGGCCGCCGTAGTAGATGCGGACCAGTTGCACACGGCTCATCAGCTCGTCGTCGTGTTCGCGGCGGGCGATGTTTTCCGCTTCTTTCCAGTGTTTCTCGGCGGTGCTGTGGTCCTCGTCGCGGACGGCGATGATACCTAGCAACAAATGGACTTGCCCGACACTCTGCCGGGCTGCGAGCGCGCGTTCCAGATAGGCTTTGGCGGTGCGCCACGCCTCGGTGCTCACGGCCATCTCGCCAATGGCGACGAAGACGGGTTGGCCCGGCTGGGCCACCTCGACGGCGCGTTCCAGCCAGGGCTGCGCGTCGTCTTCTTGCCTGCGGATGCAGCACTGGTAGGCCTGGGCGATGTAGAACTCGTAGGGGATGGTCTGTACCGCTGCTTCGGCCCGCCGCATGACCTCCCAGGCGCGGGCGTATTCGCGTTCGTCGATCCAGATGTGGATCACCTTGTCGTACATTTCCAGGCTGGTGGGTGCCGTCGTCATCGCTCGCTCGATATACTCCAGAGCTGTGTCCTGGTTACCCATCCTCAAGTGGCAATTGCCGATCGACGCCATCACGATGGCGTTTTCGGGCTGGTACGTGAGGGCCTGTTGGTACGCTTCGATGGCTGCGGCGTAGTCTCTCCAGTACTGAATCTTGTACAGAGCTTGCTCTTTGAAGAAATCGACCATCAGTTGGCGGGCGACGGGGTGGTTCGGTTCCAGGGCCAGAACGCGCTCCCAATAGATGGTGGGCCTTTCCCAATACCACCACCCGCCCTGAGCAGAGATGGCCTCGCCGATGCGCAACAACGCGGGAATGTGGTTGGGGTCGCGCTCCAAAACGTTCAACAGTTCGTTCTTTGCAGCTTGAAACTGGCCGTTGGACATGAGCACTTCGGCCAGGCTCATGCGCGTGTCGACGTGCTCGGGGTTCCATTTGACGGCGTGCCGGCAGACGCGCACGGCTTCGTCGTATTCTTCGGCTTTGCTGTAGGCCTCCGAGCAGCGCCGCCACAGTTGGGCGACTTGCTCGTCGGAGATCGCGTCGGGGTGGTCGTCGCGGCGAGGGCGGCGGCGCAGCGCCTCGCGCCATTTTTCGGCCGCGGCGATGAAGTTCCCCTGGCGCTCGTAGGCCAACGCCAGGTTGTAGGCCAGGCGGAAACTGCCCCCTTCGGACTGGTCGGCGATTTTCCAGTGCTTCAACGCTGCGCTCCAGTCTCCGGCCGAAGCGGCGGCGTAGCCTATCCTTTGGAGGGCTTGAACGGCCAGTTCGACCAGCTTTTTATCGGACGGCGCGTGGCGCAAGGCTTCCTGCGCAGCGGCCAGGGCATCTGCGGGCGCATCGCTTTCCAGCCTCTCTTCGGCGATCCGATGGTACAGCTCGGCTATATTGTTTGCCAACTCAGGCGTCATCAGGCCAGACGCGCGGGTAGCGTTCCAGTGATGGGCGACGGCGGTCCAGTTTTCGTCGCGCGCCTCTAGGACGCCCAGGTAGTAGTGTGCCAGACCGGTAATTATGTCCGATACGGGAGAGGCGTCGATCGCGGCCTGCAGCGCCTCGCGGGCGCGCGTATTGTCCCCGGCATCGAGCGCGGCCATTCCTTGCCAGATGAGCGGCGCGTCGGGCGACAGGGTGTAAGGCCGGCGACGGAACGTGGGGGCCTGTTCCAGCAGTGCGCGCTCGGTATCGGAAAGGGGCAATTCTGCCAACTCCTCCGGAGACTCTTGGCCCAACTGTACCAGCGCCACCGCCAGGGGGTAAGCGGCCCGGCGCGCGAACTCCCCTCCGCCGGCGCGGGCGATGCGGTAGGCGCGCACCGCGCGGTCGATGTCGCTCAGGCGGTGCGCCGCCATACCGAGGTGGTAGGCATAGCAAGGGTCCCCCAATTGCAAGTTGTGCGCGCGTTCCAGGTCAGCCAGACCGGCGTGGGCATTGGGAGGATGCGTGTAGGTGCGCTCCAACCCGCGTCGGAAGTACGCCTGCGCCAATGCCGCGTGGGCATGCTCGCTGCTGGTGCGTTCCCATATCTCGATAGCCTGGTCGTAATCCCCGTTGTTGAAGGCCTTCAGCCCATTGTTCAGGATTGCGGCCGTGCTTTGACGCTCACGTTGTTTGTGGGTCTTTTTTTTCGCCATCGATGACCTCGTTTCGATTTCAACGAACTATTATACGGGACAAAGGTAAAACTGGCAACGTGTGAATTCGTGGCTGGTTTTTGCCGTTGCCCCCAACAACACATGCACCCACAGTTGCCTCCCTTCCGCTGGCGTGATAGAATGGCAGGCTATGAGCGACGTCGAGAACGAATGGATCGCCCGGTTGGGCGCGGCGTTGGAGGTTGCCGTCGATGCGGCGCTGGCGCCGGTCGAGGACGGCCGGGCCGGGCTGCTCTACTCGGCGGGGTTGGATAGCGCGCTGCTGGCCCGGCTCAGCCTGGACGTGGGGCGCGCGCCGCTGCTCCTCTCTGTGGGCACGGTCTTTTCGCGGGACCGCAAGTTCGTGACGCGCGCGCAGCCCTACCTGGACCTGCCGGTCGCTTTCGTCACTGTGGGCGAGGACGAGATCGCAGCGGCGCTGCCGGTCACCGAGGGGTTGCTGCGCGCGGCGGGCATCTTGACCGATTTCGACACGCTCAACCACGTTCATCTGTCGGTGGGGGTGGGGATGCTCCTGGCCTGCCGCGCGGCGCGGGAGCGAGGGCGCGACCTGCTGCTCTCTGCGCACGGGGCCGACGCGCTCTTCGCCGGATTCGACCGGTATCAACGCGTGTCGCTGGAGCAGTTGCCCGCCACGCTCCGGCAGGACGTGCAGGCGTCGATCGACGTGGGTCTGGCCCGCGACCGGGCCATCGCCGGCGCGTTCGGCGTCGAACTGGCGGCCCCGTTCCTGGAACCCGCCGTGGTCGAGCTGGTCCACGCCATCCCCATCGCCCTCAAAGTCGACACACAGGCGAACAAGCCGCTCTTGCGCGCATTGGCGCGCCGGCGCGGGCTCCCCGAGTTCATCGTCCGCCGCCCCAAGCGCTCGATGCAATTTTCCACCGGCATCTGGAAAGTGGTGAAGCGATTTTTGACATAACTTGTCTGAATGTGTATACTATGAACATACTCATTGGACTTCACCGTCTTTCTGGTAACGTGCTCCGCTGGTCGTCTTATCTGGCCCACTTTCCGCTTGCGAAGTAGTCGCCACGGCCTTAGGCCGCGTAGCGGCCCGGCCACCACAAAGGGGCGAAAATGCCCACCCTCCCGCAGGTTTGGAACCTGCGGGAGGGTGAAGGCCGCCTGAGGCGTTGACCCAGGCCCATTTGCGGAA
>JAFGOJ010000039.1 GCA_016926575.1 Anaerolineae bacterium
CACTTTGACCTGCACACCGTCTATGACGTGGCCCACAATATTGCCAAGATCGAGCAACACGTCGTGGATGGGAAAAAGATGAAACTGTGCATCCACCGCAAAGGCGCCACCCGCGCCTTTGGACCGGGCCACCCCGACGTGACGCCCGTCTACCGGGCGGTGGGCCAGCCCGTGATGCTGCCGGGCGACATGGGCACGGCCTCCTACGTGATGGTGGGCATCGCCGACGCCCTGGAAGAGAGCTTTGGCACCTGCGCCCACGGCGCCGGGCGGGTGATGAGCCGTGCCGCCGCCAAAAAGCAGATCCGGGGCAGCACCCTGCGCCGTGAGCTGGAGGAGCGAGGCATCCACGTCCGCGCCGAGAGCATGGCGGGACTGGCCGAAGAGGCGCCCGACGCCTACAAGGATATCCACGCCGTGGTCGAGGCGGTGGTCGGCGCCCGGCTGGCGGACAAGGTGGCCCGCCTGCGTCCCCTGGCGGTGATGAAGGGGTAGCCGGAGCAGACCTGATAGGCCCTGGTCATGACGCGCCCCTACGGCGGGGGCGACGGCCCTTTCTGGAGTGCGGCAGCTTGCTGCCGCAGAAATCGTGCAAACGAGCGTCCTGGCTTGCCAGGCAGTGTCGGTTGGGCGAGGCATTCCGATGGGCCCCATGACCGCCCATCGTTTCGTCCACGGGCTATGCTTTTTGCCAGGGCAGCATCGTTGCGGGAATGCCGCGCCCCTACGGCGGGGGCGACGGCCCTTTCTGGAGTGCAGCAGCTTGCTGCCGCAGGTTGCCTCTGTCTCGGGGTACCCGCGAGGGGTACCCCTACATCCGGGCAAGATGCACGCCGGGCGCGCTGCTGGGTTTGCCACGAATTACACGAATTTCACGAACGCGGCGCCAGCTCATAGGGCCAGGCTGACCTCATTGCTTCGCGCCCCGCCCCTGGTGCGCGGAAAGGCCGCCCCCGAGGACGGTGCCGTGCGGATACGGGGCGGCGAGCAATGGAGGCGGGGACGACGGCCCTTTCTGGAGTGCGGCAGCTTGCTGCCGCAGGTTGCCTCTGTATCGGGGTACCCGCGAGGGGTACCCCTACATCCGGGCAAGATGCGCGCCGGGCGCGGCACGCCGGCCCGGAATCGGGACCCGGGCGAAAGGGATGATTGGATGACGGCAGAACCACATAGGCCGGGCCTGGACCGCCCCGCCGATTGGATCGAAGGGCGGTTCGTCTCGCGGGAAAGCCGCTTTCGCGTCACCGTCGCCATCAAAGGCCGGCAGGTGTGGGCCCATCTGCCCAACTCGGGCCGGTTGGGGGAACTCCTGGTGCCGGGCCGCCGCGTCCTCCTCCGCGAGCGCGAGGGTGCCCGGCGCAAGACCGGCTACGATATGGGCCTGGTGGAAATGGATGGTCGCTGGATCTCGGTCGACGCCCGGCTGCCCAACGACCTGGTCGAAGAGGCGCTCCGAGCAGACGCGCTGGAGCCCTTGCGCGGCTATGCTTCCCTGCGGCGCGAGGTGACCTATGGGCGCAGTCGCTTTGACCTGCGGCTGGAAGGGCCCGACCGGCCCCCCTGCCTGGTCGAGGTCAAATCGATTACGCTGGTGCTGGATGGCCTGGGCTGCTTTCCCGACGCCGTCACAGAGCGGGGACGGCGGCACCTGTTGGAATTGGCCGCGGCGGTGGGAGAGGGCCTGCGGGCAGCCGTCGTCTTTTGCATTCAGCGGGACGACGCTCGGGGCATGCGCCCCCACGACGAGGCCGATCCCGCCTTTGGCCGGGCCCTGCGCCAGGCCGCCGCGGGCGGCGTCGAGGTGTACGCTTACACGTGCCGCGTCGAACCGGAGCGGATCGAACTGGTCCACCGGGTGCCGGTGCACCTGGATAGCCGCCACCATACTACGGATTGATCGAGGAAAGACGATGCACCATCACAACCGGATTTTTTCGCTGAGCGTTTTGGGGATTCTGCTGGTGCTGTGGGCGCTGGGCTGCAGTTCGCCCGAACCGATGTCGTCCACACCCACGGTGGTGGCGCGGGCGTGGACCCTGGTGCCGACCTTTACGGCCACTCTGGCACCAACGGCGACCGAGGCCCCCACAGAAACAGCCACACCCACCCACACGCCGCCACCGACAGACACGGATACGCCCACTGCCACGGACGAGCCGACGGCGCCGCCTACGCCCCGCCCGACGAGGGCGCCGACCCGCACACCCCTGCCCAGCGACACCCCGACGCCGCTGTCGACTGCCACGCCGACCGTGACACCGACCGCGCTGCCACCGACTGCAAACGCTACCGAGGCCCCGCCGATGGCCACCCGCCGCCCTCCGACGCCTACGCCCCAAACGGGCGACGGCCTCTCCTACGACATCACCATGCAGCGCATGTTGCACATCGACGAGAACGGCGGGGTGATCGGCAACCACAACATTTATGTCCAGGTGACCAACGCCAACGGCGATCCGCTGGACGGCGTGGTCGTCTGCCGTTTCTACGCGTTGCAGCTCCAGCCGCCCGATCCCCACGCCTGCGGCATCACCGGCGAGACCGGGCCGGGACGCATGCACTTTGACGTCTATTCGGGCGACATGGTCTTTGTGGCTTCGGCCGACCCGGACCACCGCCCCTTGAGCGCCTACACCCGGCCCCTGGAACAGGAACCGGCGGCCATGACCGATCTCCAGGAATTGGTCGACAACGGGTATTGCGAAAGCATCGACGATTGTCTGGCCCGGATGCCCATCAACAATCTGGTCCGCTTTCACTATTCCTACGAGGTTCGGTTCCAGCGGCGCTGGTAGCGG
>JAFGOJ010000301.1 GCA_016926575.1 Anaerolineae bacterium
TCGGTCTGAGACCGACCCCTACCGACCGGCCTCTTGTTCCGCCCGGTCTCCTGACCGGGCGGAACGGCGGGTCAGGAGACCCGCAACAAGGTTTCCAATTTACGAGGTCATTCAGCAGCATAGACCCACTCTGCAAAGACCTCGCTCAGGTCACAGGCACAGTGCTGCTCGGCCAGGGCGCGGAACCCCTCGCCCGTGCCGATGCCCCACAGGTTCGATTGGTAGTAGTCACGCAAGAAGGCGTCGAAAGTCTCCTGCCCCATCTCCTCGGCCAGGGCCAGCACGAAAAGCGGCCCGCGCCCGTAGACGATGGGGCTGTAATTCGCGTCGTCGTACACCGTGCACGAGAGGCCAACCGGGATCTCGGCCCGCTCGATGCGATCCCAACGCCCGTACCACGAGTCGATGTACCCCTGCTCGGCACCCTGACCGTAGGTGTCGGTGAAGTAGAGCGCGGTCAGATACTGCGCCAGCGCCTCGTCCAGCCACGGTTCGTCCACCTGGTCGTTGCCGACGGCGTTGTAGAACCACTGGTGCGCCACCTCGTGGGCGGTGGCGCTTTCCAGGATCGCGTGGGCGGGCAGTCCGGCGATGGTAGCGCCGGGATCGTAGGCGGCGGTGGTCAGCCCGGTCATGCCGGGGTACTCGATGCCTAGGGCCAGCATCGGCGTGCTGGCCGCGTCGAACTCGGTGTAGGGGTACGTGCCGAAGCGCGCGTTGAAGCTCTCCAGCGCGGCCACACACGTGTTCAGCACCAGGTACGCGCCCGCCGTGTCGTCGGGGAAGGCGTAGCTGTTGACCGTCGTCTCGCCGACCTGCTGGCTGACCGCGCTGAAGTGCTCGCTGGCAGCCAGGTAGAACGTGCGCGCCGGGCCGGCGGCGAAGGTCACCACCTGATCGTCTCCCGTCTCCTCGCGCCCCACCTCGACGCCCGAGGTGACGAAGACCAGTCCGGCCGGGCCGGTGACCCGCACGACGTAGAAGCTGGCGTCGAAGTAGGTCACGTCCCCCACCAGCACGGGGTCCTGCACGTTCCAACCCTCGTCGTCGTAGACGGGGATGACGGGATAGAACTCGTCCAGCACCAACACCTCTTCGAAGTAGCCGAACAGACCGTAGTTGCCGCCCATCTCGTGCGCCACGCCGATCTGGTAGTCCATTTCGATCACCGTCTGCGCACCCGGAGCGAGGGGCGCGGGCAGCGGCACTGCGAGAACACTGTCCTGGAAAACCAGACTTGCCGCCACCTCCGCCCCATCCACGGTGACCCGCGTGACGTCCAGCGACCCGCCGGCGCGGTTGGGGAAGAGCTGGAAGTAAATCTCCTCCAGTGCCACATCTTCCTGATTGGTGTAGCGCACCGCCTGATGACCGGGCAGCGTCTCGAAATCGGCCGGCAGGGTCAGGTCGATGTGGTAGACGCTGGCGCCGGGCAGCGCGTCGAGCGCGCCCTGTGCCTCGGGGATCAGACCGGAGCGGAAGAGTTCGCGGTCGTCCCAATCGATCTCGTTCAGGGGCGGGGCGGCCTGCGTGGGAGCCTCGGTAAAGGTCTCGATAGGTTGCGTCGGTTCCGGCTCGGTTGTTGGCTCGGCTGGCGTCGAGACCTGAATGGGGGCAGGGGTCGTCTGCGTGCTCCGGCAGCCGGTGAACAGCGCCAGTGCGATCACGACAGCTAAAGCGATACGGGTTTGTTTTTTCATAGTTTTCACCTTCCTGTTAGAAACGTGACGACCGCCTCGAACGAATCTTCGCTGGCAGTGATACCGTCATGATCGGCATTGGGAACGATGACGAGCTGTGCCGGCACGCCCGCGGCCGCCAGCGTTGCGGCGAAGGCTTCCGAGTAGGCGGGTGGAACGCTCCGGTCATCTGCCCCGTGGATCAGCAAAAAGGGCGGTTCACTGCCATCGACCCAGGTCGAGGGCGAGGCCGCGTCCCAAACGTCGGGAATCTCCGCCAGGGCGCCCCCAAGGTAAAGGGCGAAGTACGATTGGAGCGAGGGACCGGGAATCTGCGTATCGGTGTAGTCGAAGATGCCGGTGAATGTAACCACGGCCCAGGGCACAGCCCCTTCGGGCCATGGATGCGGGCAACCAGCCAGGTAGGGGGCAGGGTCATCCACCACGCCCAGGAGCGCCGCCAGGGTGCCGCCCGCCGAGTGGCCCAGTATGACGATGCGTTGGAGGTCGAATCCGTACGTTTCGGCGTTGGCAACGGTCCACGCCAGCGCACAGAAAGCATCTTGCGCCGGGATGGGATAAGTGACGTCGGGATACTGGCGGTGGTTGATCGAGAGTACAGCGTACCCCCGGGCGGCCAGGTAGCGGGCCAGGGCAGTCAGTTCCGCCTTGTCACCGCCGCCTCCGTGGATACCGAGGATGGTCGGGAACGGGCCATCTCCCGCCGGAAGGTAGATGTCGAGACACTGCAGGCGGTCGCCGTCGGGCACGTAGGGCACATTGTGGATCACTTCCAATGTCGGCGTTGGCGATGGGGTCGGCACCGGCGTCGGTGGGATAGGCGTGGCGGTGGGCTCCGGTTCGCCGGTCGGGGTTGCAGCCAGAGTGGGTTCAGTTGTCATTGATATGCCTCCATTCGTAGATATGTCTCTATTCACAGTACAGGCAGACAGCAGGCCTGCAATCATCAATAACCAGAGCAGTGACTTTCTCATTGGCCTCCTTTCCGCGTTAGCCGCTGAGTAAGAATATGTCCGGTTTGGACATCGGCCGTGAACTGGCAGACACGGCTGCTCGATATATTTCAAACGGCTCTGGTATTATACCAACCGGGCAGTAGGAAGTAACCGCACAAAGGGTACATTTGGGAGCTATCGGAAGGGGCCTATTTGAGAAGCGCAATCAGATCAGCTGCATCTCTTGGGCTTTGGCGATGGCCTGGGTGCGGCTACTGACTGCCAATTTGCCGTACACGTTTCGCAGGTGGTTCTTCACCGTGCCGACGGCGATGTACAACGTCTGCGCGATCTCTTTGTTGGACAGGCCAGCCGACAGCAAGCGTAGCACTTCGATCTCTCTCTCGCTCAACGGTTCGACGAGGTCTTGGGGAACGGATTGCCCGGGCTGTACGGAGGAAGCAGCCTTCTTCAGCCCCGGAGGCACCTGGTCGAATGCGTCCAGCAGGCCCCTCACGTAGGTCGTGGCGATGCCCTTGGCGGTGGCCTGGTACAGCAGTTGCTGCATCGGCGCGCCGCACTCGACGAACGTGCGAACGTATCCCTCCGGCTCGGCGAGGGTCAGAGCGCGTTCGAGCGCTTGCAGAGCCAGAGCGGTCTGGCCGTCGATCTGCCAGGCCAACGCCTGGAGCGCAAGGACTCTAACGACATGCGACCCGATGCCCATCGACTCCGAGATGGACAGCAAGCGCGCCAGCAACCTGTGGGCCACCTCCAAATTGCCGTTGAGGTTCTCGGCCGCAGCGAGAATGAACACCTCGGCCATCTGAGTGTAAGCGCCCAGTTTGCCGAAAGCAATGTCGTCATCTGGAGACATGCCGGACTGTCGCAGCCACTGCATCGCCTTGACGACGTTGCGCTGCATCAAATAGAGCTCGAGTTCATACCCATTGACGATATCGGTGAACCAGCCCGAGACGGCAACGGCAGCCTTTCTGGCTTCTTGGATGACGGCGAAAGCGCCGGCGGCGTCGTCGGTGACCATGAGCCACTTCGCCAGATTGATCTGTGTATAGGCCAGGCTGTCTGCCTGCCGCCAACGTTTGCTCAGATCGTTGCCGTACTGCGTGTGACGAAGCCCGTTCTCCAGATCGTTCCACTCGTACAGGATCTCGCCGAGCGTCGTGTGGATGTTGGCTGTGGCGGGCAGATACCACTGGTGATGCTCGGCGGTTTCGGCGCGTTGGAGCGCGTCCCGGCAGACCTGAGCGGCCTGGTGGAGCCGGCCCTGAAGCATGAACGTGTAGCCCAGGGCAGAGACGGCCAGCGCCGCCACGTGGGTCTGACCGGCAATCTGGCTGATGGCGACGGCCTCGGTGAGTGCCGTGACCGATTCGGTGAGGCGGCCGATTTGCTGGTTGGCGATGCCGAACGTCATCTTGGCGATGCCACGTGCCAGGCAGTCGGTCTCGGGGAGGCGTTCGAGCGCCTGGTTGGAGAACGCGATGGCAGACTCCGATTCGCCGCGGATCCAGGCCACGTAGGCGCGAATGGCAGCGACGTGCCCGGCGACGTGCTCCCGCTCCGCCGGGTCGGCGATGAGCGCCTGGCCGCAGTCGGCGGCATGCCCCGTGCCCGCGAGGATAGGCTCGACATGGTCCAGTTGGCCGGCGTAGGCAGTGGCCCAGGCACGGGCAATGCAGAACCAGGGCCGCCCCGCCACGGCCTCTTTCGGCAACGCGTCCAGCCACCCCACCAGATTGATCAGCTCGCCGTGGTCGAGCAGAGTCAGCGCATTCTGCTCCACCAGCAGCACAGCGCGGTCGACGTCGTTGGCCCTCAGCGCGTGTTCGAGCGCCTCGTTGATCAAGCCGTTCTGCGCGTACCACAGGCTGGCCTTGCGGTGCAGCTCGGGGACGTGCTCGGCGTGGAGCTGCTGCAAGCGGCTGCGGAGCAGTTCGGAGAAAAGGTGATGGTAGCGGTACCAACGTCGCTCGTTGTCCAGCGGAACGATGAACAGATTCGAGCGGTCGAGGTCCTCCAGCACGCGCTGGCTGTCGGGCTGGCCGGTCACCGCGTCGCACAGCGGGCCGCTCAGCCGGTCGAGCACGGCGGTCTGGTGCAAGAAGGTCTGCACCGCTTCGGGCTGGCGCTGGAGGATTTCCTCGGTCAGATAGTCCAACACGTAGCGGTGGCTGCCGGTGAAGGCGGCCACGAAGCTGTCGATGTACTCCTCTTCCTGGCCACGCATCGAGATGGCTGCCAACTGGAGCCCGGCGATCCAGCCCTCGGTGCGCGCCTCCAAGGCAGCCACGTTCTCCTTAGAGACGTTCAAATCCATCGTCTGGTTGAAAAACGTCGCGATTTCTTTGGCGCTGAAACGCAGGTCTCGCGCGCGCAGTTCGTTGAGTTGCCCCTTTCCGCGCAGCCGGCTGATGGCGAGCGGCGGGTCGACCCGCGAAGCGATGATCAGGTGCATCTGCGGCGGGATGTGCGCCAGCAAGAAATCGAGCGCCGCGTGGATGGAGGGCGTTTCGATGCGATGGAAGTCATCGAGCACCAGGACGAACGGCCCCTTCTGCCCGTCGACGTTATTGATTAGCTGGGCGATGACCGATTCGATGTCGCCGGACTCCGGCGTGAGCGAGGGCAGCGCCGTCGTTTTCAGCGCGTCGTACGTGGTCTGCAAGGCGAGAAGTACGTAGGACCAGAACCGGATGGGGTCGTCGTCGCTTTTGTCCAGCGATAGCCAGGCGACGCGCGGCGTGTGGCGCTGCGTCTCTGGGTGGTACGCCCACTCGTTGAGCAGCGTGGTCTTGCCGAACCCGGCCGGCGCAGAGATGAGGGTCAACCGGTGGCCGGCCTTGATGCCCGCGTTGATGCGTTGGGCCAGGTGCGGGCGTGGCACAAGATTCGGCCGCAGCGGCGGCATATACAATTTGGTGGTCAGAAGCGGCATGCTCATCGGCACGATCCAGACAAACTAAAGTCTTCCCTTGCATGTATATATACGTCTAAGCAAGGAATTTCGTTCATTTTGTGGGCACGTTTCGCCCTCACCTCCGGGCGGCGTAGTAGAAAATGCAGGTCACGCTTTCAACGTGACACCCGCTCGACGCGGGTCCACGACCCGCGCTCCCGCCGGGTCACGGACCCGGCGGGAGCACATTGTCTGGTGGTGGTAGGCGCGCGCTTGAATCGCGCGCCTACCACAACGAACCGACCCTCCCACAGGTTGAAAACCTGCGGGAGGGTCGGTAGAGAGGCATCGTGCGGTGATTATCGCGAGCCGTGCAGGCGCGGATCGAGGATGTCCCGTAGGGCGTCCCCCACCAGGTTCCACGCCAGCACGAAGAGCACAAGGCTGACGCCGGGATAGACGATGATGTACCAGTAATCGCTCAAGTTGGTCATCCAGGCGCGGGCGAACGAGAGCAACTGCCCCCAGTCGGCGTAGCCGACGTCGGCGCCGACGCCCAGGAAGCTGAGCGCCGAGAACGTAATCACGACGCTGCCGATCTGCATAGAAGCCACGACCAGGGTGGGGAAGATGGCGTTGGGCAAAACGTGGCGCAAGAGGATGCGCGCATCGTTCACACCCAGCACCTGCGCCGCCAGGACGTATTCGCGCTGGCGCACGGAGAGGATATCGCTGCGCAGCAGGCGGGCGTAGATGGTCCACCCAAAGACGGTCAGGGCGATCATGGCCGGGTAGAGGCCGCGTCCCAGAAGAGGGGTGAGCACCGCCGCGAGGGTCATCGTGGCGGGCAGGAAAGGGAACGCAATGAAGATATCGGTCACGCGCATAATCAGCATGTCCACTGCGCCGCCGTAGAACGCCGATAGCGCCCCCAATGTGATGCCGGCGATGGCCGCGATCAGCGTGATCGTCACACCCACGCGCAGCGCCGTCCGCGTCCCCCACACCACGCCGTAATAGATGTCCCACTGCCCGCTGGCGGTGCCCATCACGTGGACCCACTGATCGTGCCCCGTCACAGCTCGCCACCAAAAGGGGATGGAGGGCTGGTGGCTGTTCCAGGGGGTGCCGGGAGGCTGAGGCACCGAACCATACCCGTCGCGGGGAATCTGGTACGGGTCGTCGGCATTGACCGGCGGAGCCAGCACCGGTGCAGCCAGGGCCACGAACAGGAAGAAACCCAGCAGCACTATCCCTGCCACAGAGATGGGGTTGGTGAGCAATCCTTTGAGGATGCGGTACCCCTGGGCCCCCAGCGTGCGTTCCATCCAACTCAGCGGCCGTCCCACATAATCGGTTTCGGCGACTGCTTTGCGCTCTTTCGTAATCGCGGCCATGATCTGTTCCTCCTGATGATATGGGTATCTTCTAAAAAAGTGGGGGGTGGGGGTTTTGCGGGCGGCTTCGCCGCCCGCAAAACCCCCATCTTCTCCCCGCTTTATTGAGAAGTTACTGGTATGGAACAGGAGGGAGCCTCGGGGCCCCCTCCTGTTGGTCGTGTCAGCCCGTCAGGCTACTGTTTGGTCGCCATCACGTAGCGGGCTTGCGCTCCGTAGATGGAGTTGAAGTAGTAGCCCCCCATCCAACGCGGCTGGTACCACCGGTTGGTGGCGACGGCCAGGCGGATGGCGGGGGCGTAGTCATAGTCGAGCTGGGTCAATTGATGGTAGATTTCTGCCCGTTCGGCGGGGTCGGTCACAGCCACGCCGGCACTGACCAGGGTCAAGAACTCCTGCCGCATCTCTTCAGGCATAACCTGCCGGGCGGCGTAGGTGCCCACCAGGAACGGCTGCGCCCAGTTGTGCGGGTCGTGGATGTCCTCGTTCCAGCCGCTGATGTAGAGCGGGAGTGTGCTGGCGCGGATGGCGGCCAGGAAGCTGGGCCACGGCAGGCCGATGACCTCGATCTGGAACTTCGGGTCCAGGTCGGAGAAGTTCGTCTGCAGAATCTGGGCGATGGTCTGGCGGGTGACGTTGCCGGTGTTGTAGGCAACCTGTAGCCGGAAGCCATTCTCCCACACCTGGCCGTCCCAGGCCTGCTGGAGCTCCGCCGCGCACATCTCGGGGTCGTAGAAGTAGTGCGGGCCGTCGGGCTCGTAGCCGATCATGCCGGGGATCAGGTAGCCGATGCTCTGCACGGCCTCACCGGCCAGCGCGTCGGCGATGTAGGCATCCCAGTCGAAGCAGTAGTTGAAGGCGCGGCGGACGTGGATGTCGTTGAAGAAGTCGGGCGTGATGCCGTTGCCGTCCAGTTGGCCGCTGCCCAGGTAGGGGTTGCCGCCATCGTTGCTGATGTCGAAGACGAAGAAGGCGTCGGTGCGGGTGGTGGTCGGCGCGCCGAGGTGCAGGCTCAACGGGGCGTCTTCGTCGATGATCTCGCAGACGAAGTCGTTCGCGTCGGCGTCCCACGCGCACCACTCGCCGACCAGGGGGTCGACCTGAGCGACGTTTTCACGCGGGATGTAGTTGTAGTCCGCATCGCCGGCCTGGAGCATGGCGTAGCGCGTGCCCCACTCGTTGACCAGTTGGATCACCACGCGGTCGATGGTCGGGCCGGTGGTCACACCGTCCTCGAAGAAGGGGACGCCCTGCTGATCGCGCCAGTAGTTCGGGTTGGCGACCAGCACGGTCTCCTCGCCGGGGGTCCAGTGGTCGAACATATAGGGGCCGGTGCCGTTCATGATATTGCGCAACGGCGTGGTCTCGGAGGTAACGCCGTAGTAGTTCTGCCAGGTGGCGCAGTCACCATCCCAGGTGCCGTTCGCGATCGCCCAGTCCTTGTCCAGGATCGAGCCCCACGAGCCGGCCAGGGTAGAGAGCAGCGGGGCCCACGACTGGCTGAGGTTGAACGTGACGGTGCCGGCGGCATCGTCGTACTGGACGGCGTTCATCACCGCCTCACAGGCAGCCGTCAACAGGGCGGGATCGGCGCCCGCCAAAGCTTCGGGGTCGTCGTCCAGCGCGCCGGTCTCGTCCACCAGCTCGGCGATGTCGTAGATGCCGGTGCCGAAGAAGGCCTCAGTGTAGAGCCACTGGGGCGACCAGGTGCCACCCTGGAGCAGGCCGCGGCGGAAGCTGTAGGCAACGTCCTCGGAGGTCAACTCCGCGCCGTCGTGGAAGGTCACACCCTCGCGGATGTAGAAGGTGTAGGTCAGGCCATCTTCAGAGACTTCCCAGTTTTCGGCCAGTGCCGGAACGAACGAGGTGGCATCCGTGCGGTTGTAGGTGATCAACTGCTCGTAGACGTTCTGGATGATCTGATCACCGGCGTTCTCGTAGTTCCAGGCGGGGTCCAGGGTATCGGTTTCGCCTGCGCCGATGATGTCGTACAACGTCTCCGAGTCCGCCGCGTTGAAGGTGATCGCCTCGGGCGGGGCGGGGGTGGCGGTGACGATGATCGTCTCGCCTGTACCGGGGACCGTCACCACGACCTCGACGGTCTCGACGACGGTCTCAGGCGTGCAGGCTGCCAGAACCAGCCCACCGACGACCAGCACGCTGATCACGATCCAAAACACTTTCTTAGACATATCTTTTCTCCTCCTGAAATAGTAACTTCCTCGGTATCTTCTCAATAAAGCGGGGGAAGAGGGGGGGTTTGCGGGCGGCTTCGCCGCCCGCAAACCTCCACCCCCACTTTTTGAGAGGATACCTTCCTCGCAACTGCTTGTGCTTCAAGAGCCATCTTCTGTTCGCGCGTTCGATAAGCCTCACCTCCTTTTATACCGACAAATGCCGGTTCTGTGATCATGGTAGCCGACAGCGTGCATGCTGTCAGGTCAAAAAAGACACATCGAAGGCCTATTGAGGAGGGCACAGAGAAGTACCCGCTTGTTTTGCGCCAAACGTATGGCGTGGTATAATGAACGCATCAACTCTACGGGATAGGAGTGACGAATGACCGAACCGGCACAGACGCTTTCGGAAGAGACGTTGGAACGCGTGTGGGACGCCTTGAGCAACGTGTATGACCCCGAAATCCCCATCAACATCGTAGACCTGGGATTGGTGCGCAACATCGAAGGCGATGAGGACAGCATCATCATCACGATGATCCTGACCGCGCCGTTTTGCCCGCTGGCCGACATGATCCTCGAGCAGGCCCGCGCGGCGGCCCAGGCCGTCGTCGAGCAGAGCGTATACGTGAATCTGGGAACGGAACGCTGGGACCCATCGATGATGAAGGAGCAGGGAAGGGAACAACTGGGCACCGGTTAGCCGGGGTGTACGATGGACGACATTCTCAGCATTCTGGAAGGCTACGGCGAGGAGCAGCACCTCCCACCGGGAATGGTGATCTGCCACCAGGGATCGGCCAGCGACGGCGTGTATTACCTCAAGTCCGGCCGGCTCACCGTCTATCTGGAAGAACAAGGAGAGTTGTTCCCCCTCTCGGAAGTCGCACCGCAGGAGATGGTGGGGGAATTGGGCGCCGCCACGGGCTGGCCGCGCACCGCCACCATCCGTACCGAAGAGCCTTCGTGCATCTTGCACGTCCCTGCAGAAAACTTCAAGCGCGCACTGATCGAAATCCCCAGCCTGGCGGCGGAGATCGTGCGGCAGATCGGCGAGCGGCTGACCGCGGCGGACGTCGCGCGGCTCACGCTAGGGAATTCGTACCAGCAGGCCCTGGCCCGCGCGCAGACCCTGCACACGGAAAAAGCCCAGTTGGAAGAGGTGCTGCGGCTGCGTGAGGAACTCGCCCACACCCTCGTCCACGATCTGCGCAACCCGTTGGGCGTCATCTCCGCCGGGCTGGACATGCTCGCCCACCCCCTCTCCCAGGAAGCCGACACGCCGGAACAAAGGGAGTACTTGATCGATCTGATGTACCGCTCGGCGCGGCGGATGCAGTATCTGGTCGACACCCTGCTGGACATCGCCCGGCTGGAAGAGGGGTTGGAACTGCGCACGCAGCCGCTAAAGCTGTGCGACGTCCTGAACGACGTCATCGCCGAGGAACGCCCGCTCGCCGACAAGGCGCAGATCGCGTTGGAAAACCGGATCGCCCCCCACCTGCCGCCCGTCCGGGCCGACGCCGCCATCGTCCAGCGCGTGCTGATCAACCTGATCGACAACGCGCTCAAGTTCACTCCCAGCGGCGGCCGGGTATGGGTAGAGGCACGCGCAGACGGCGGCGAGGTCGAACTGGCGGTCGTCGACACCGGCCCGGGCATTCCTCAGGCGGACCGCGCGCGCATCTTCGAGAAGTTCACGCAGGTCAAAGGGCGCA
>JAFGOJ010000302.1 GCA_016926575.1 Anaerolineae bacterium
CCCGCGTCCAGCTGCGGTTGACTTCCTATGCAGGTTGACTATACTTAAGTCACTCTTCCCACAATACCTCGCCAACACGTCCCAAACCGCGCTCAAGGCAGGAAAAGATGGAAGTCGAAGTCAAGTTTTCCATACCCAACACAGAAACAGCACACTGCCTGCACGCAATGGATCAGACGGCCGGATACGTCTTTGCGCCCGCAGAAACGGCAGAGGTGCACGATACGTACCTGGATACTGCCAACTGGCGCATTTTGGCAGCCGGATATGCCTGCCGTCGCAGGGCCGCCGGCGGGCGCTTGCGCTTCACGCTCAAAGCCATCGGCCACACCGACGGCGCGCTCCACCGACGCGAAGAACTGGAGGCAGACCTCCCGGCCGACGCGCCGCCTGCGCAATGGCCCCCCACCCCCGCCCGCGACCGGTTGGTCGAACTGGCCGGGGAAAGCCCCCTGATCCCGCTGTTCGAGGTTCGCCAGACACGACACGTGCGCCGCATCCACCATGGCACGCGCTACGTGGGCGATTGGAGCCTGGACGAAGTCCACGTCGTCGCAGGCGCGCGCACGCAAAGCTACCTGGAACTGGAAATCGAACGAGCCGGACAAGGCACCGAAGACGACCTGCTCGTGCTGGCGGCACACGTTCAAGAGACGTGGGGATTGCTCCCCCAGCCCCGCTCCAAGTTCGAGCGGGCGTGGGCATTTGTGGCCGGGACGCCCGCACTCGACCCGCTATTGGACGCACCCGGCCTACACCCCGACGACGAGATGGTCGAGGCAGCGCGCAAGGTACTCCTCTTCCAGTTCCAGCGCATGGCGCTCAACGAGGCCGGCACGCTGATGGGGCGGGACATCGAAGCACTGCACGACATGCGCGTGGCGACGCGGCGCATGCGGGCGGCCTTCCGCGTCTTCGCGGACCACTTCGACGCGAAAACGTGTGCCCCCTTCCTCGAAGAGCTCCGCCGCGCAGGGAACGCCCTGGGCCATGTGCGCGACCTGGACGTGTTCTGGGAGAAGACGCAAGCCTACCTGGACGGACTGCCGCCCGAGCAACGCTCCGAGCTGGATTCCCTGCACGCCGCGTGGGCGGCAGCGCGCCAACGCGCGCGCGAGCAGATGCTGGCCTACTTGAGCAGTGCCGACTATGCCCGGTTCAAGAAGCGGTTCGGGGCCTTCCTCACGACGCCCGGCGCCGGCGCGCGGCGCATAGCCAACCGCAAAGGCGAGGTACGCCCCCACCGGCTGCGCTACGTCGCGCCGGCGTTGGTCTACCAGCGCGCCTCTGACGTGCTGGCCTACGACGGCTGGGTCACCGGGGCTACGGTCCCCCCCGAGCGGCTGCACCGGCTGCGCATCGCCGCCAAACGCCTGCGCTACACGATCGAGTTCCTGCGCGAGGTGCTGGGACTGGAAACAGAGACGCTGATCGAACAGATCAAGGTGCTCCAAGATCACCTGGGGGCTGCCCAAGATGCCGTGGTCGCCGGCGAGATGTTGCGCAAGTTCCTGGAGCACGGCGGATGGGACGACGCAAGCGCCAACGGCACCCCGGTGGCATCGCCCGGTGCAGAGCGGTATCTGGACGCCCGGCAAGCTGAGTTGGAAGCGCTGGTGACAACGTTCCCCGCGCTGTGGGAGTGGTTCCAAGGCCCTACGTTCACCCGGCAGGTGGCGAAGGCGGCGAACAAGAAGCAGGAAGCAAGAGGCAAGAAGCAAGAGGAGGAAGTGATATGACGAGTCCCAGGTATGTGGTGTTGGTCGGGCCACCGGCGTCTGGGAAGGGGACGCAGGCCGTCAGGCTGCACGAGGCGCTCGGGCTGACCCACGTCGCCAGCGGCGATCTCTTCCGCGAAAACATCAGGAACGAGACGGCATTGGGAATGCAGGCCAAGTCGTATATGGACCGGGGCGACCTGGTGCCCGACGACGTCACGATTGCGATGGTATTGGACCGCCTGAGCCACCCCGATTGTGCCGCAGGGGCGCTGCTCGACGGCTTCCCGCGCACGCTGGCCCAGGCGCAGGCACTGGATGCCGCACTGGGCGCGCAGGGGCACGCGATCGGCGCCGTGCCCTACGTCGCCGTGCCCGACGAGGTGCTCATCGAGCGGGTCAGCGGGCGGCGGCTGTGCCGGACGTGCGGCGCATCGTACCACGTCACGTTCAACCCACCCCACACCCCCGGCGTGTGTGATGTCGACGGCGGGGAGCTCTACCAGCGCGACGACGACCGGCCGGAGACGGTGCGCACCCGGCTCAAGGTCTACCACGACCTGACCAGTCCCCTCATCGATTATTACCACGAGAAAGGTGTGTTGATACAGATCGATGGCGACCAGCCCATCGACAGAGTGACCGAAGACTTGCTGGAGGCGTTGCGCAGCGTCAAGGAGGGCTGACATGCTCGAAAAAGTCGACCTGAACAAGGCACTGTCCAAGCGGGAGTACAAGGAGCGCCTGCCGAGACTGCGCGACCGGCTCTCCGATCTGCAAAAAGCGTGCTGGGATGCCAACGTCCCCACCGTGATCCTCTTCGAGGGGTGGGACGCGGCCGGCAAAGGGACGTCGATCAACCTGCTCACGCAGCGGCTCGACCCGCGCGGGTTCAAGCTGCACGCCATCCAGGCCCCGCGCACGTACGAGGTTCACATGCCCTGGCTGTGGCGCTTCTGGGTCAAGCTGCCCAATTACGGGCAGATGGCGATCTTCGACCGCAGTTGGTACGGCCGGGTCCTGGTCGAGCGGGTGGAGGAGTTGACCCCCGCCGAAGAGTGGCGCAAGGGGTACCGCGACATCGTCGACTTCGAGCACACACTCGCCGACGAAGGCTACACCATCGTCAAGTTCTGGCTCCACATCAGCAAGAAGGAGCAGAAATGCCGCTTCAAGCAGATGGAAAAGGACCCGCTGGAAAGCTGGCACGTCCAGCCGGAGGATTGGGAGCACCATCGCAAATACAACCAGTACCTGCTGGCCGTCGAGGAGATGCTGGAACGTACCGATTCGGAGTGGGGGCCGTGGACCATCGTCGAGGCCACCGACAAACGCTGGGCGCGCACCAAGATCTTCGAGACGATCATCGCCCGTATGGAAGAGGCACTACAAGACCGGGGATTCCCACTGCCGGAGGATCACCCGTCCCAAGAGGAGGAGGAACCGTCCGATTCCGAGCCATCCGCAGGCGCAGCCAATCCCCCGCTGGCCTTCGGTGAGACGCCGTTGAGCGCCATGGGCCTCGACGCGCGCGTCGTCGCGGCACTGGCCGATGCCGGGATCGATACCGTCGAGCAGGTGGCGGCTCGATTGGCACGCGGAGACCACGCCGTGCTCAAAATCGATGGTATCGGGCCGAAACGGCTGGAGAAAATCAAGGCAGCCCTCGCAAGAGGGCGCGTCCCCGGGTCCGCGGAGGAGGTCTGAGATGCTGGAGACCATCGATCTGAGCAAGAGTCTGACCCGAGAAGAATACGCCCACAGTCTGGTCCAGTACCAGCTTCAATTGCGCGAGCTAGCCTATCAACTCTACGTGCAAAAGCGCACATTGGTGATGGTGTACGAGGGGTGGGACGCGGCGGGCAAGGGCGGCGCGATCAAGCGCGTCACCGAGAAGCTCGACCCGCGCGGCTACGAGGTCTTCTCCATCGCCGCGCCGCAGGGCGAGGACGCCACCCACCATTACTTGTGGCGTTTCTGGCGCCGTCTGAAACCCCCCGACGAGAAACAGGTGCTCATCTTCGATCGCTCCTGGTACGGGCGCGTCATGGTCGAGCGTATCGAGGGGTTCTGCAGCGAAACGGAATGGAAACGGGCTTACCGCGAGATCAACGAATTCGAACGCCAACTGGTTGACCACGGTATGATCATCGCCAAATTTTGGTTGCACATCAGCTCCGATGAGCAACTGCGCCGCTTCGAGATGCGCCAAATGACGCCCTACAAGTCCTGGAAACTGACCGACGAAGACTGGCGCAATCGCCAGAGATGGGAACAATACGAACAGGCCGTCGAAGATATGCTGTTGCGCACCAGTACCCTCACGGCTCCGTGGACCATCATACCGGGGAACGACAAATGGTTCGCCCGGGTCAAGACACTGCGTACGCTGGTCGACCTGCTCGGCGCAGAGCTGCACTACACGCCGCTGACCCTGCCCCCGATGGCTCGGAAATCCGGCGACACGTTAAAAAAAGACAAGAGAAAGGAGAAAAAAGGGGAAATGGACGCGAACGAGATGGAAATCAAAGACGTGGCAGAAGAGGTAGAAGAAGTGGCACAAGAAGAGGTAGAAGAGCAGAAGGAAAAGAAAGAGAAGAAGGCCAAGAAGGAAGGGAAAGAAAAGAAGCAAGAGAAGGAAAAGAAGGAGAAAAAGGGCAAGAAGGAAGGGAAGGAAAAGAAAGAGAAGAAAGAGAA
>JAFGOJ010000040.1 GCA_016926575.1 Anaerolineae bacterium
GCCCGTTCGTCGGCATCAAGACCTGGATGCTCACCACCAACGCTGTTGACCGCGGCCACGCTGAAGCGGCCGTCGAGGTGATGAAGTGGTGGACCAGCCAAGAGGTCGTGACGGCCCGCGTGCTGCAGACCAAGGAAATCCCGGCCAACGCGGCTGCGCTGGCGGACCCCGAGGTTCAGGCATTGTACACCGTCAGTGGCTTCGGTGCCTCGCTCGAGCGCGGCATCCCCATGGCCAACACCCCGTTCATGGACGCCCTGTGGGGCCCCGTGGGTGACGCCACCACCGCCATCTGGACCGGCGCTCAGATGCCTGAAGAGGCTCTGGAAGCCGCCCAGGCAGCGGCCGAAACCGCCATCGCGGACATGCAGTAGCCTCTCTTTGCGGGGCGGGGACTCGTCCCCGCCCCGTTTTTTACAACGAGATCACGGCCCGCTGAATCACCACCCGGGCGAACATTGCCCAACATGACCGGGGCCCATCTTCGGAGTAGCCGCGTCTTCGAGCACGTAAAGGAGATATGCTATGGGCGTCACTTATCGTGGTCTAAGTAAGTACCTGGTTGTTCTCTTCTTTATCGCCCCCACACTGCTCGGTGTTCTAATGTTGAACGTATTCCCCATCCTGTTCAACGTCTACGTCTCCTTCACCAACCGCAACACGTACCACTACCAGACCTACGAACCCCTTCCCGAGGAACGCGCAGCGTTTGTCGAAGAACATCCGGCCTTAGGCGGTTTCACGTGGGACGTTCTCTGCCCCGTGATGCCGGCCCTGTGCTGTAGTCCAGACAGGATGATGGTCTACTGCGTGCGAGAACCGTTCTACGACAACTACGTGCGCCTTTTCGAAGACCTCTTCGCCGGTGAGGCACTTCTGGCTTTGGCGAAATTGGTGCTGATCGTCTTACCGCTGGTCGCCGTCGGGGTGGCTGCCGAGCAGGTCAAAAAACGGCTGCTCAGCCCGCCCGATACGAGTTGGTGGTGGCTGGTCGCCATTGCTGCCGGCGTCGCCCTGTGGTTCTTGTTAGATGGGCAGCTCGCGCTGGAGCGGTTGTTCGCCACGGGCAACTTCTTCGTCGTCATGTTCCGCACGATACTGTACGTCATCTGCTGCATCCCCTTCTTCTTCCTCTTTGGTTTGGTGATGGCCTTGATGCTGAATAACGAGTGGTTGCGCGGCAAAGGCATCTGGCGCATGCTGGTTATCGTTCCCTGGGCTGTTCCCAGCTACATTAGCGCTTTGATCTGGCAGTTCTTCTTCCGCACAGAGCAGGGAACCATCAATCAGCTCCTGGGGATTCTGGGCATCACGGGGCCATCCTGGCTGCTCGACCCGAGCCTGGCCTTCTTCGCGGTGGTGCTGGTCAACATTTGGATGTCGTACCCCTTCTTTATGGTCATCATCTTGGGCGCGCTGCAGTCCATTCCTCAAGAACAATACGAGGCGGCTGAGGTGGACGGCGCCACGTGGGGGCAACAGTTGATGAAGATCACCCTGCCACTCCTGCGCCCGGCCGTTATGCCGGCCGTTGTCCTGAGCTCCATCTCCACCTTCCAAATGTTCAACACGGTTTGGTTGATCACTCAGGGCGGGCCGATCCAGGGCGCTGGCGTCCCCGGCGCGACGGAGTTTGTCATGATCCACGCCTACAAACAGGTCTTCCAGAGCCGCAACGACGGCCTCATCGGCGCCTTCGCGGTGATCGTCTTCATCATACTGTTTGCCGCCACGCTCTATAGTATGCGCATCACCCGGATCACGAAAGGAGCCTACGAATGAGCAAGAAAGCAAAGCCGCTGACCAAGGTCTTAGTCTACGCCGGTCTCGTCTTGGCCGTGCTCTTCTCGATTTACCCGGTCTGGTTCGCCTTCCTGGCGTCGATCCGGCCCGGTCAGCGCCTCTACACCCTCAACCTGGCCGGTATGTTCATCCCCACCGAGGTCACGTGGGAAAACTTCTCCACAATGCTGTTCGAGAAGGACTTCCTCGTTTGGGCCAAGAACAGCCTCTTCGTGGCCGGACTGACGACGATCGCCAGCGTCACGCTGGCAACCTCTGGGGCCTTCGCGTTCTCTCGCTTCCGGTTCAAGGGGCGCGAGGCAGGCTTGATCCTCTTCCTGGCCGTGCAGGCCTTCCCAGGCGTGTTGTCGTTGGTGCCCATCGCCCTGATTTTGTATCGATTGGGGCTCTTCGGGAGCCACTGGGGGTTGATCATCGCCTACTCAACCGGAGCGTTAGTCTTTACCACCTGGAACCTGAAGGGCTACTTCGACACGATACCTATGGAACTGGAAGAGGCAGCGATGATTGACGGCTGCGGGCCGATCCAGTCCTTCATCCGCATCGCGCTGCCGCTGGCACGCCCGGCGCTGGCCGTGACCGCCCTGTTCGGGTTCATGGGGGGCTGGAACGAGTACGTGATGGCCTCAGTGCTGCTGGTGGGACAGTCGGACAAATACACCCTGCCCATCGCCCTGGCCCAGTTGTCGGGCGACATTCAGGTACCGTGGGGCCAATATGCCGCCGGCGCGCTGCTGGTCAGCATCCCGGTGCTGGTGCTGTTCCTCTGGCTGCAAAAGTACCTGGAATCCGGCCTGACCATGGGGGGCGTGAAAGGATAAACCACAAAGAGCACAAAGAACACAAGGCTCAAACACGCCTTTCTTTGTGCTCTTTGTGTCTTTGTTATCGACGTTAGGCCTACTCTATGAAGAAACAGCTCACGCCGCGCAAGATCCGTCTGATTATCGTAGCGGTGATTGTGCTGGCGGCGCTGGGGCAACGCGCAAACGCCGCGCTCAGCCTGCCGGTCGACGCCGACGAACCGGTCTACGCCCGGTCCGCCGCGCTCTACGCCGGGCTGATGGCGCGCGGTGACTGGGCACAGATTCCACAGGTCACCCTCACCGCCGAACACCCCGTCTTCGTCCGCCTGCTCTACGCCCTGGCCCTGCGCGCAGCAGGCTACGCCGCTCCGGCCGATATGCCGGCCGTGCCCGCCCAGACAGACTTGTTCTGGGAATGGGGAGACCCGCCGGAGGTGTTGGGCGTCTTCGTCGTCGACCGGGCCGTCTCCGTCCTCTTCGGCACGCTCCAGGTAGCGCTGCTGGCGCTGGTCAACCCACTCGCCGGCGCCGCCCTGGCTCTGCACACGATGACAGCCAAGTACACCGCCCAAATCTACCTGGAAGCGATCCCTGCCTGCGCCATCACCGCGTCCTTTTTGGCCTATGACCGCGCCCGACGCAAGGGCGACGGCGCGACCGGCCCCTGGTTCTGGCTCTCTGCGGCGATGCTGGGCGTGACGGCCGCCTCTAAGTACACCTACGCCGCGGTCGGCCTGGCCATGGTGCCCTTCATCGTCTGGCAGCAGCGGCGCAAGCTGTGGAACGTGGCCCTCTACGGCCTGCTGGCTGTGGCCGTCTTCTTCGCCCTCAACCCGATCCTGTGGCCCGCGCCGGTCGAGCGGCTGCTCTATTCGCTGCGCTTCCACCAAAGCTACACCCAGTCCGCCGAGGTGGTCAGCTATAGCCACCCATGGTGGCAGCCCGTCGCCTGGATGGGCGGCGTGGGGTCCTGGCACCCGGGCGTTTTCTGGTTCCCCTTCGACGCCTTCACCTTCCTCGCCAGCCTCGTCGGGCTGCCCTTCCTCTATCGCCAGAACAAGCTCGCGTTCGCCTGGTACGTCACCGGCTGGGCGATCCTCTTCCTCTGGCCGACGAAGTGGCCGCAGTACACGCTGATCGTCACCCCGGCGATCTGCCTCTCGGTGGGCGCTATCGGTCAGGCCATCGTCGACCGCTTCGACCTGCGCCTCGACCGGGAGACGTGGGAGCGCATCTCGTTCTACCTGCCCGACCATACCTTCTGGATCGCGCCGCCCAAGTGGTTGATCGCCGCCGTAGCCGCGATGGTCGTCCTCTACGGTGTGGGGGCCGTCGTGACGCGCATCGAGCACACGCGACAGGTGCACGGCTGGAGCACGTACACCGCAGGCGCGGGGGAGCTGGCAAGCGATACGGTCACTGCCCTGGCCCGCGACGCCGAGGGGCGCGTGTGGGTGGGCACGCGCAGCGGCGTGAGCCTCTCTGACGACACGCCCACCACGCTGCCGACCCTGCCCGACGACCGCGTCACCGCGCTGCTGGCCGATCCCGCCGGGCGGATGTGGGTGGGCACCGACACGGGCGTCAGTGTGATGGAGGGGGGAGAGTGGACCACGTTCACCGCCGCCGACCTGGGGCTGGACGACGCACGCGTGTTGAGCCTGGCCGCCGGCCCGACCGGCGACGTGTGGGTGGGCACTCGCTCTGGGATAGCACGATGGGACGGCGACGCCTGGCGCGCCTTCTCCCCCGACGCGGGCGGGCTGGCGAGCGACGCCGCTCTCTCCCTGGCAGTCGACGCGGCTGGCACCGTCTGGATCGGCACGGACAGCGGCCTGGCCAGCCTCAACCTGGCGGGGGCAGAGCCGGTATGGACGACGTACACCGCGTTCGCCTCTGGACTGACCTCGAACAGCGTGCGCGCGCTGGCAGCCGGCCCGGAGGGGATGTGGGTGGGCACCGGCGGGGGCGGACTGTGCCTGCTGCACGAAGCGGCGTGGACCTGCTACCGCACCGCCAACTCCGACATCCCGTGGAACACCATCTCGGTGCTGATGGTCGACAGCGCAGGGCAGTTGTGGGCCGGGACGGAGCACCCCACGCAAAGTAGCGGGGCCGTGGCCGTCTTCGACGGGCAGACGTGGCGCGAATACACGCCGCGTACCTCGGGCCTGGTCGAGGGGCAGGTCACTGCGATAACGGAGGATCCGCAGGGGCGGTTCTGGTTCGGCACCTACGGCAGCGGGTTGAGCATCTACGATCCGGCAGCGCCGTAAAACCTACTTCGAAAATAGCCCAAGGTTTTGTAGGGCGGGTTTCAAACCCGCCGACCCTCGGTTGCCATGACTTTGCAGGGGCTCCGCCCCTGCACCCCGCCGGGGGAACCGTAAGGAAACCGAAGGTTTCCCGTTTCCCCGGACCCCTTCCGCAA
>JAFGOJ010000303.1 GCA_016926575.1 Anaerolineae bacterium
CGGACCCCTTCCGCAAATGGGCCTGGGTTAATGCCTCAGGCGGTCCCTCTTGTTCCGCCCGGTCTCCTGACCGGGCGGAACGGCGGAGGTGCCCAGCACCTCGACGCTCCCGCCGGGTCCGTGACCCGGCGGGAGCGTCTCTACCACCGTCTTCATCTCCACGCTTGCGCCGAACGCAAATCCCCATTATACTTCAACCATCCCCAAGATGCAGGACGGGTCAAATATGGACCAGCAACAGCGTTCCAATGCAAAATACGCATCTGTTTTGGCCGCATTCCTGGTTCTGGCTGGGCTATACCTTCTCAGCACCTTCAATTTTCTGCTCTTCCACGCCCTGGCGGAGTTGTTCAGCATCACCATCGCCTTCTGCGTCTTCGTCATCGCCTGGAACACCCGGCGCTGGTTGAACAACAACTACCTGCTGCTCGTCGGCATCGCCTACCTGTTCGTCGGCGGCATCGACGTGCTCCACACCCTGGCCTACCGGGGGATAGGCGTCTTCCCCGCAACAGACAGCAATATCCCCACGCAGCTCTGGATTGCCGCTCGCTACCTGCAGGCTGTCTCGTTGCTGGCTGCGCCGTTCTTCCTCTCCCGCACGATGCGCGCCCATCGCGTCTTCGCGGGCTACACCCTGATCGTCGTGCTGTTGTTGGGCGCTGTGTTCACCGGCCTGTTCCCCGATTGCTACATCGAAGGGGTAGGACTGACGCCGTTCAAGAAGATCAGCGAGTACGTCGTCTCGGTGCTGTTGCTGGCAGCGATTGTCCCCCTGCTCAGGCAGCGCGCTGCATTCGATGGAGAGATTCTGCGGCTGTTGGTGTGGTCGCTCGTGGCGACGGTTCTCTCCGAACTTGCGTTCACATTCTACGTCGACGTGTACGGTTTCTCCAACCTCGTCGGCCACTTCTTCAAGATCGTCGCCTTCTACCTGGTCTACCAGGCCATCATCGGGCGCGGGCTGAGCCAGCCCTACGCACTGTTCTTCAAGGAGCTGGATTATGGCCGGCGCGAACTGGAGGCCGAGCGCGACAAGGCGCGCCGCTACCTCGACGTCGTGGGCGCTGTGGTCGTGGCCATCGACCGCGACCAGATCGTCACGCTGATCAACCGGGCCGGGTGCGCCATTCTGGGCTATCCAGAGCAGGACGTCGTCGGCCAGAACTGGTTCGACCGCTTCGTGCCCGCCGACGTGCGGGAAAGGACGCGCGCCATCTTCGTGCGCTTGATGGACGGCGAGATCGCCCCCACTACCTCCTACTTCGAGAACACGCTGATCACCCAAAGCGGCGTAGAACGGCTGATCGCCTGGCACAACACGGTGCTGACCGACGCGCACGGCCGCATCTCCGGCACGCTCAGCTCGGGCGAAGACATCACCGAGCGGCGGCACGCCGAGATGACCCTGGCCTGGGAAGCCGGGACCAACGCCGCCATGACCGAACTGGCCAAGGCCATGATTGCCTCCGACTCGCTGGACGAGGTCTCCCGCCGCGTGCTGGAGTACGCTCTGAATCTGACCGGCAGCGCCTTCGGCTTCGTCGGCTACATCGACCCGCAAACCGGATACATGATCTCCCCCACGCTGACGCAGGACATCTGGGGCACCTGTCAGGTGCCCAACAAGACCTTCGTCTTTGAGAGGTTCGCAGGGCTGTGGGGCTGGGTGCTGAACCATCACCAGTCCCTGATGACGAACGATCCGGCCTCCGATCTCCGCTCGACCGGCGTTCCGGCCGGGCACATCCCCATCGAGCGGTTCCTGTCTGCCCCGGCACTGCTCGGTGAGAGCCTGGTGGGGATCGTGGCACTGGCGAATTCGCAGCGCGCCTACACGGAACGCGACCAGGCGCTCGTGGAACGGCTGGCCTCACTCTACGCCCTGGCGATCCAACAGAAACGCGCCGAGGACGCGCTGCGCCTGGCGAAGGAAAACGCCGAGGCCGCGAACCGGGCCAAGAGCATCTTCCTGGCGAATATGAGCCACGAACTGCGCACGCCGCTCAACGCAATCCTGGGCTTCACTCAGTTGATGGTCAACGACGCCCGCCTCGACGCCAGCCAGCGCGAAAACCTGGACACGATCAACCGCAGCGGCGAACACTTGCTGACGCTGATCAACGACGTGCTGGCCATGTCCAAAATCGAAGCCGGCCGCGTGGCGCTCAACCCGCAGAGCTTCGACCTCCACCTCCTGCTCGAAGGATTGGAAGAGATGTTCGCCCTGCTCGCGCACCAGAAAGGGCTGCAGGTGATCTTGGACCGCGCCTCCGACGTGCCCCGCTACGTGCATACCGACGAGAATAAACTGCGCCAGGTGCTGACGAACCTGCTGGGGAACGCAGTCAAGTTCACCACAGAGGGCGGCGTGACGCTGCGCGTCGGCGCGAAAGAGGCCGTGGCGGGCGAGAGCGACTTGCGGCGCCCCTTCGATCCCACCGCGCAGCTCTACTTCGAGGTCGAAGACACCGGCACGGGCATCGCGCCGCACGAGATGGACATGCTGTTCGATCCGTTCGTGCAAACAACGTCCGGCCAGGCCTCGCAGGAAGGCACCGGCCTGGGATTGCCGATCAGCCAGCAGTTCGTGCGCCTGTTGGGCGGCGAGTTGTCTGCCCACAGCCAGTTGGGCAAGGGCAGCATCTTCAAGTTCTCTGTACCCGTGCGCGTCGTGAGCGAGGACGAGATTCAGGACCAACTGCCGCAGCGCAAAGTGGTCGGCCTGGAGCCCGGACAACCCTCCTACCGCCTGCTGATCGTCGAGGACCGCCCCACGAACCGCCGCCTCCTGGTCAGGCTGCTGAGCCCGCTGGGCTTCGAGCTGCGCGAAGCGGTCGATGGGCAGGAAGCGGTGGAGATTTGGGAGGCGTGGCAGCCGCACCTGATCTGGATGGACCTGCGTATGCCGGTGGTGGATGGCTACGAGGCCACCCGGCGGATCAAGGCCACGGCCCAGGGGCAGGCCACGGTCATCATCGCCCTCACGGCCAGCGCGTTCGAGGACGACCGGTCGCTCATTCTCTCCGAAGGCTGCGACGACTTCATCAGCAAGCCCTTCCGCCCTGCGGAACTGTTCGATAAGTTGACCCAGCACCTGGGCGTGCGGTTCATCTACTCCGATCTGGCACCCTCCGCACAGCCGGCGGGAGACGATGTGGAGGTTCGGCCGGAGGCGCTGCGCCGCCTGCCGCCGGACTGGCTGACAGCGTTCCGCCAGGCCACCATCCAGGCCGATTTCGATCAAATGGTGCGTCTGGTGGAGCACGTCAAGACGGAGAACCCGACGTTAGCCCACACCCTGAGGGATTGGGTCTATTCGTTCGAGTACAACAAGATTCTGGCACTGCTTGAAGGCCTGGAGCGCGAGCATGACTGAGCCACAGCCGGATACGTTCAAAGGCAATATTCTGGTCGTCGACGACACGCCGGCCAACCTGCGCTTTCTGTCTCAAATGTTGTCTGAACAGGGATACAAGGTCCGGCCAACTCGAAGTGGCCAACTGGCGCTGGACGCCGTCCGGGCAGCTGCCCCCGACCTGGTGCTGCTCGACGTCAAAATGCCGGAGTTAGACGGCTACGAGGTCTGCGCGCGCCTCAAGTCCGACCCGCATACGCGCGACATCCCGGTCATCTTCATCAGTGCGATGGACGAGGTCGAAGACAAAATCAAGGCCTTCGACGCGGGCGGGGTGGACTACGTCACCAAACCGTTCCACTTCGAAGAGGTGCTGGCACGGGTGGAAACCCATCTAACCCTGCAACGCCTGCAGAACCAACTGGTGGAGCACTCCCAGCACCTGGAGCGGCTCGTCGAAAAGAAAGTGCTCGAACTCGAACAGGAGCGCGCCAAGTCGATCCACGCCGCCAAGCTTGCCTCGCTGGGCGAGATGGCGACCGGCGTGGCGCACGAGTTGAACCAGCCGCTCACGGCGATGTTGTTCGACGCCGACTATCTGAAGATGCTGGCAGACAGGATGCGAGAGGGCACCGCCGCACCCGACGCCGACGAATTGGAGCAACTGGGAGGAAATTTTGCTGCGGACATCGCCCGTTGTCGGCGCATCATCGACCACCTGCGCGCCTTTGGTCGGCTTTCGGGCGACCAGAGAACGCCCGTCAACCTGAACGACGCGGTCGAAGGATGCTTCATCCTGGTCGGCGCGCGGCTGCGGGAGCACGGCGTGGACGTGGACCTGTCATTGTCGCCCGACCTGCCACCGATCCTGGGCGACGTCCACAAACTCGAACAGGTGCTGCTCAACCTGATCAGCAATGCCGAGTATGCCCTGGAGACGACGGCCCGCCTGCTGAACGACGGTTCAGTGCAACGCCCCGGTTGGCAGAAGGCGCTGGCGATCTCCACGTTCGTCGAGGCGGAATCGGTGGTGGCGACGGTCCACGATAACGGATGCGGCATCCCCGCCAACGCCCGCGAGCGCATTTTCGAACCCTTTTTCACCACCAAACCGGTAGGGGAAGGCACGGGATTGGGCCTGTCGATCAGCTACGGCATCGTGAACGAGTTCGACGGCCAGATTGACTTGGAAAGCGCAGAACATCAGGGCACAACCTTCACGCTCCGGTTTCCGGTGGCTCACAGCCGATAGACGAAAATGTAGGTCACGCTTTCAGCGTGACGCCCGCTCGGCGCGGGTCCACGACCCGCGCCACCGCCGGGTCACCCGGCGGGAGCAAGAACGCGGTCTATTTTCGAAGTAGCCTCACGTATTCTTCGCCCCTATGGTGGTGAGTACGGCTGGCCGATCAATGAGGAGGTCATCGATATGGGAACAAACCCGTGGCTGGCGGTCATTCAATTGGTTTGGGGCGGCATTTACATTCTATCGGTCGGCATCGTCTTCCGGCGTCAGGGGTTGAACCGGCGCGTCGCCCACTGGCTGTTGTTCTACCTCGTCCTGTCGTCACTCCGCGTGCTGAGCCAGGCGCTCTACGCGCTGGATGGGAATTCTATGCCGACCGCAACGCTTCTGGCGTCCATCCCCCCCTACACAACCCTGTGCCTCGCGCTGGTCTTCCTCCAGTTGAGCCGGTCGGTGCTGCGCTTCGACGGGCGCGGTTGGGGCGGATGGGTGGTGGGCGGCCTCCTCGCCGCCGCGCTCCTCGTCCTGAACGCCAACCCCTTCGCCCTGCCCCAGGTGATGTGGGCCCCAGACGGCCACGCCGTCCGGCGCGACGCTGCAGTCGTCGCCCTCCAGGTCGCCGGATGGGCGATCTTCCTGGTGTGGGCGGCCATTCTGACCCTGCGGGCCTACGCACGGACGGACCAGCCGCTGCACAAGAACCGCATCACCTACTGGCTCTTTCCGCTGGGCGCGGTCGTGCTGGGCGACGCTCTCTTCTTCTCCGGTTCCCAGGCGCTGAGCGGCGTGAGCCATCTGCTGGCAGTCTTCCTGGCCCTCTACGTCGCTCTGAGCTACGATTTGCCGGACGCCCGCCAGATGCTGCGCCGGGGGGTTGGCTTTGCCATCGTAGCACTGCTGACGGTGGGGGTCTACACCGCCGGCTTCGCCGCGGCCCAATCGCTCTTCTCCGCCTACCCGCCCCTCACCGTCGGCCTGGCCCTGGCCCTGGTATTGGTGCTGTTGGTCGATCCCCTCCTCACCCTTCCCCGGCGGGTGGTGCGGCGGTGGGTTTACCGCGCGCGCTACGACCCCAGCCAGACGGTGCGCGAGTACAGCCTCAGCATCAGCAACATCCTCGACCTGGAACGGTTGACCACCGTCGCCGTCGGCCTGATCAGCGAGGCGCTCGAAATCAAACGCGGCGTCCTCTTCCTCGTCTACTCAGAACAGCAGGAGGAAGCGGCGCTGGTCTTCCTGCGCGGCGTCAAGGGAATGGGCATAGAAAACCTCGAACAGGGCATCCTGACCGCCGACAGCCCCATTGCCACCTACATGCGCCAGGAATGCCGCCCGCTGCCCCAGTACAACCTGGACATGCTGCCCCAGTTCCAGGACGTGCCGCCGCAAGAACGCAAATGGTTCGCCGGGCTGGGCATGGACGTCTACGTGCCGATCCAGATTCAGGGCCAGTGGATCGGGTTGCTGGCCCTCGGCGCGAAGCGCTCCGGCGACCCCTACTACGCCGACGACCTGACCCTCTTGAGCACCCTGGCCGACCAGACCGCGGTGGCGTTGCAGAATGCCCGCCTCGTCGACGACCTCAAACGTGCCTACGCCGATCTGGACCGCGCCAACCGCCAGCTCCAGGAGATGGACGAGCTCAAGTCGGCCTTCATCGGCGTCGTCACCCACGAGTTGCGCACCCCCCTCTCCAACCTCGACTTCTCGATGCAGTTGCTCAAGCGGTACGGGGTCGAGCACCTCTCTACCGAGCAACGCGAGCAGATCGAACAGTTGAACAGCGGGATCAAGTCGGCCAAGACGATGGTTGACAACCTGGTCACTTTCGCCACGTTCATCAGCAAGCAGGGCGAGCTGCGCATGCGCCGCTTCGACGTCCGCGAGGCGCTCCAGGAGACGGTCGACGCGCTGGCTCCGGTCGCCCAGGTCAAGGGCGTCGCGCTGCACGTCGAAACCGCGCAGCGGATGCCGCTCCTGCACGGCGACCGCGCCCGCATTTCAGACGCGCTCTACCACTTGCTGCAGAACGCGATCAAATTCAGCTCGCCAGGGGGCGCGGTCTGGGTACGGTGTACGGTCGAAGCAGACGCGCTCCGCTTCGAGGTTCAGGACCAAGGCGTCGGCGTGCCGCCGGAAAAGCTGCCCGGGCTGTGGGACGCCTTCACGCAGATGGCCGATCCCCTGCGCCGGGGCGTGGAGGGGTTGGGATTGGGACTGGCGCTGGTCAAGTACGCCGCCACCGCGCACGGCGGTGACGTCTTCGCGCAAAGTGCAGTCGGCGCGGGCAGCACCTTCGGATTCTGGGTACCCCTGGTCGAACACGCGCCCACGGCGATGCCCGCCCTGTCTGAGATCGTTGCGGCAAACGTGCCGGAGCCCGCGCCCGCCGCGCCCCCCGAACCGGCCGAAGGCCTGATGAGCCTGGCGGAGTTTCTGGAACGAGAAAAAACGGCCCGAGAAGAGCCGGAGGAAAAACCCGCGCCGCGCACCATCTCCGACTACCTCGAAGAACTGGGCAACCTGGAGTGGAACGCCGACGGGTGAACCATTCCGAAAATAGGCGCGACGCGTCGCGCCCCTCGAATCGTCTGTAAGGCACCGAGACGCAGGTTATGATTCGTGCGCCCGCACCGCCAGCCCGGCCGTCACCCCGCTGAACACACTGGAGACGACGACCTTCTCCGGCCCGAAAATGCGCCCCACCATCTCGATGAAAGCCGGAATCTGGGCCGAGCCTCCCGTGCGCACCACCGTGTCGACGTCCCCCACGTCCAGACCCGAGCGGCCCAGCGTGTCCAGCAGGCACGTCTCGATACGGCGCGCGTCTCCGGCGATGAGCGCCTCGAACTGAGTGCGCGTGACCGGCTGCCACACGTCGATGTCCTCGCCGGTGAGGCGCACCGTTGCGAACGTCTTCGTCGAAAGGGCCACCTTGGCCCGCTCTACCTCGTTGATCAGGCGAATGGCATAGTTGTTGACCAGCAGTGATTCCAGCGCCCGCACGCGAGCAGGGTGGCTGCCGGTGATCTGCGCCATCTGGAGAAAGTGCAGCGTCTCCGGGCGGTGCAGTTCGGCAATCGTCTGCCAGTGAACCAGGGCATCAGTATACTGGCTGGGAAACGGCATGCCGTTTTCGCCCCACGTAGAGCCGCGCCCGAAGTGATCGAGCAACAGCCCGGCGATGATGCGCTGGTCGAAGACGTCGCCCGCAATGCCGACGCCGCCGGTGGCGAAGACCTGGCGCTGCCCCGGTTCGCCGATGCGCATAACGGTGATGTCGAGCGTGCCGCCACCGAAGTCGAAAACGACAACGTTCTGTGGCGCTTGCACCGTCAGCTCGTAGTGCAGCGCGGCGGCTATCGGTTCCATCTCGAAGGTCACGTCCTCGAACCCGGCCATGCCCGCCGCCCGGCGCAGGCGATCCTCGGCCTGCCGGTTGTCTGCCGCGTTCTGGCTGCCGGTGAAGTTCACCGGGCGGCCCAGCACCAGGCTGTCCACCCGCTGGCCGGCCTGCGCCTCGACCCGCCGTCGCACCTCCCCCAGATAGATAGCGATCAGCTCCTCCAGCGCGTAGTAGCGCCCGAAGATCGTGGTGCCCGCGTACTCGCCGACCAGTTCGCTCTTGAGCGAATGAAGCAACCGTCCCGGCGTGAGCTCGTCCACCATCACGTACACTTCTTTGACGATGGGGGGCAGCTCGGCGAAGACCATCTCGATCTCGCCGATATACTGGCGCACCATCCGGCTGGGGCGGCCGATGTTCTGCCGGTAATAGGTGTCGATGGCCTCCTGTCCGACGAACGCCTCGTGTTCGCGGGTGATGTAGATCGCCGAGCGCACTACAGCCGGGTCGGCGCTCTTGGGATCGATGGGGAAGAGGTGAACGCGCCGCCCGTCAAAGACGGCCGCGCCGGAGTTGGTCGTGCCGAAGTCAACGCCGATGCGCAGGGCCATCACACGCTCCCAGGGAGCGCGATCGCCGCTACCGCCGGGTCGCGGTCGAAGTCGCGGATCTGCGTGCCCTTGCTGGCCCGGTTATGCAGCGGGACGTCCTGCATCTCGATCAAGCTCAACTTCCCGGAGTAGGTGAGGAAAAGGACCTGGCCCTCTGGATCGTAGGGGAACGCCCCCAGCACGTCGTAGGCCTGCATGAGCGCTTTGCCACCCCCGCCAGGCTTGCTCTGTGCGTCCAGTTGGGCCGTGTCGCGCCGCATGCCGTAGCCGGAGCCGGTCACGATTACGATCTCGGCGTTAGCCGCGAGGGGCAACGCGCCGACCACCTGGTCGTCGTTCTCGAGGTCGATGGCCGTGCTGCCACTCCCGAGGATGATGCGCTGTGCGAAGCGCACCGCCTTCCCCCAGCGTGTCACCGCCAGCAGATCGCCCCGGTCGCCGTCGATCAAGGCCGCCGGCGTGTCCCGCTCGAAGGGGCTGTCGAAGAACGGCCTGCCGTGAGCCAGTTCCCGCTCCAGGCCGACGTGGATGAACTGCTGCGCGTACCCGCGCCGGGTGACCAGGGTCCAGAACCGGGGCGGCTTCTGCACAGCGACGGCAGCGGTCAGCCGCTCGTTCTGCTTCAACGCCGGCCCCTCCCCCAACTCCGGAGCGCCGCTGTCAACCATCAAAGGAATCGACGAGGTTAGCACCTTGACGCCTCGCCGCTGGCTGGTCAACAGCACCAGTTCCTCGTGCGGGCGGGCCAGAAGAAGCGATTGGAAGCGGGCGTGAGACTGCCGGCCCAACACCAGACGGCCCTCACGCGCCATCTGCCGCGCCAGCGGTGGCGGCAGGCGCAGCGCCTGAAGCTGATCGGTGAGCAGCACGAGCGCCGGCTCTGTGGACGTCTGCCCGTCTACCAGGCTCTGCAACGTGGCGATCTTGCGGCGTAGGGCGCGCACCTCGGCATCGTCTTGGGATGGGGCAACAGTGACAGGGGCGCGGCGTTGAAGTTGGATGACCTCTTCGCGCAGGCGCTCGTTCGCGGCGTCCAGTTCCACCAACCGTTCGGCCAATTCTTCGATGAGCGTGGGGGCCGCGGCAGGGTTCTTTCGCGCCTCGAGCACCCACCATTGAACGTCGCCTTTTCGGATCATAGGCATCCCTCTGTCGTGTAGTTTTGGGAAACCCAGGCATCATAATATGGCTGGGGGGATTTGTCAATTCTGTTCCGAAAATAGCCGCTCATCCGGCCGTCATGCCCGCTTGCGCGGGAATGACGTCTTAAATACAGCGGTAATTTTCTGCCCTTTGTGGTGGCCCCGAAGGGGTCGTGGCGACTGTTTAG
>JAFGOJ010000304.1 GCA_016926575.1 Anaerolineae bacterium
GCGATTCGCAATTCGCAATTCTCAGCGCACAACCACCTCACCCACCCACTTGGCGGCCCGCTTGGCCATGCGGTGCAGCACGTCCGTCGAGTAGGGGGAAACGTGCTCCAAAGCGGGGTCGAGCGTGTTCAACGTGCGGAACTGCTGCAACGCGTAGCGCGTCGCTCCGGCAACCCAGCTCGCAATCGCCTCGATGTCGTCTTCGACCAGCAGGCCGGGCACCACGGTGGTGCGAAACTCGTAGGCGATGCGGCCGGAGCGCAGCAGGTCGATGCTGCGGTCGATGCGCTCGCGCACTATGCCGGGGACGCCGGTGAGGTGCGCCAGCTTCTCCGGCGGGGACTTCACGTCCATCGCTACGTAATCGAGCAGGCCCTCCTGCAGCAACGCCTCCAGCACGTCGGGGCGGTAGCCGTTGGTGTCTAGCTTGACGTCCAGCCCATACTCACGGACGCGCCGGATGAAAGGGAGCAGGTCGTTCTGGAGCGTCGGTTCGCCGCCGGTCAGCACCACGCCGTCGAGCAGCCCCGAGCGCCGCGCCAGCAGCTCCCACACCGCCTCCTCGTGCAGCGCGGGGAGTTCCGCCGGGCGCAGCACAAGGTCGGCGTTGTGACACATCGGACAGCGGAAATTACACCCGCCGGTGAAAAGAACGGTCGCGATATGCTCGGGGTAGTCAATCAGCGACGTCCGAACCCACCCTCTGAGATCCATGCCGGTCAGCGCTACGGCTTGGAAGTGGGGGGCGATTCGGGCACGTGGTAGGTCTTGCGCTCACTAAACTCCTGCTGTTTGCCCTGGTGCCAGTTCTGCACCGGGCGCAGATAGCCAACGATGCGCGAGTAGACCTCGCAAGGAACTTTCATCTCGGTCGCTTTCTGCTTCTCGTCGCCACTCATCACACTTTCTCCTTTTTTCGAATCATCGCGTCTCGCTTACCAGACGTCCTTCAACTCCAATACCACAATCGTCCCCAGGCCAAACCCCACCACCAGCGCCGCGAGCACGCCCCACACCCACCACAGGTGCGCCTGCGAGCGCGCGTAATCCACTTGGAACGCGTGCCGCCCGTAAATATCGACCGCGTCGGGCTCGAAGGTGATCTCCTCAGCCAGGATGCGCGTAACTGTGACCGGATCGTTGCGAATCAGGCGCGGCGCAGAAATGGGCACGGTGCGCACGATGTCCGGCTCGATCGTCACCTCGACGTAGCGCGTCTCCGTCACCACCGTCATCGGCTCGAAATCGGCCGGCGGTCCCTGCACCGGGATGCGAATCTGCTCCTCGACCGGCTCCGGCTGGTAGCGCGTGCGGGTCAGCGCGTTCAGCCCCTCCAGATTCGCCGACGTCCCCAGCGCCTCCATCACCCAGCGGGAAAAGGTGAAATTGGAGAGGTTGCTGGTCACCCCCGGCAGCTCGAAAAAGACCCCGGCGAAGATGATCTGGAAGAAAAGCAACAGCAACACAATGTAGATGACGGAATTGGTGTTGGGAACCAGCGCCGAGACGAACAGTCCCAACATCGTCGCTGCCAGCGCCCCCAGCACCAGCGAGACGTACATCTCCACCGGCGCGGCCACCAGCACGCCCGCGCGGGGCAAGTCGACCTTCCAACTTAACACGAAGAGCAGCAGCAGGCACTGGAGGAGCGCAAATCCACCCAGGACGGTCACTTTCGAGCCCAGGTAGGGGAAGAGGCGCACGTTGATCATCCGCTCGCGCATGAAGACGGGCCGCTCTTTGACGACCTCGTAGGCCGAGGCGAACAGCCCCAACAGCACCGCCGCCAGGGCGAGCATGAAAAGAAGCGTTTGGCTGGCACCGACGACGGCGTACGTGGCACTGCTCTCGCCCGCCGCCAGCGCCCCGGCCAACTGCCGCTCGATGTCGGCCAGCGAGTTACCCACCAGCCAGTTCGGCTCGGCGATGATGGCCAGGAGCAGCGCGATGACGGGCATCACCGCCAGCAGGATCGTCAGCAGCAGCCTGTCGCGCACCACCAGGTCCATATACCGGCGCGTGAGCACGAAGAACTGGCGCACCTGATTGACCTTCGGGCGAGAACGGCTGGCGGCCTTGGCCGCCGCCTCGGCCGTCGCCTGGGGCAAGGTCTCCAATCGCTTAGCGACGTACTTCTGATACTGCTCGGAGGCCTTGAAGCGCTGCTCCCACTCCTCCGCCTTCGCCCGCGCCTGCGCCGGGTCGGAGTCGTCCAGCCGGTCGTAAATGTCGGCGAAGTCACCGCTCTCGACGCCGAAGTATTCCAGCGCCTCGGCGGGGGGGCCGTAGTAGACCAGCCGCCCCTTCGCCAGGAAACAGACGTGGTCGCACTGGGTGATGTTGGCCGTGGCGTGGGTCACCAGCACCACCGTCCGTCCGCCGTCGGCCAGGCGGCGCAGGGTATGCATCATCTTCTTCTCCAGCCCCGGATCGAGGCCGGAGGTCGGTTCGTCGAGGAAGAACAGGCGCGGCTCGGCCAGCAGTTCCACGGCGATGTTGACCCGCTTCTGCTGCCCGCCGCTGAGACGGGTGATGGGGTTGTAGCGCTGCTCCAGCATCCCCACCTGGTGCAGCACCTGCTCGATGCGCTGCTCGATCTCCGCGTCCGACATATCCGACGGGAGGCGCAGGCGGGCGGCATAGTGCAGCGTGCTATCGACCGTCAGCCCCTTGTGGATACTATCTTGCTGCGGGACGTACCCCAACATCGTGCGGTACAGATCGAACTGCTTGTAGAGGTCGTCCCCGTTGACCAGCACCTGGCCCTGGGCGTGGGTGAAACCGTTGAGCGCCTTGAGCAACGTCGATTTGCCCGCCCCGCTGGCCCCCACCAGAGCGACGAATTCGCGCGGGTAGACGGAAATGTCGATGCCCTTCAGGATTGTCCGCTTCCGCTCACCCCGCCCGACCTCCCAGACCACGCTCACGCCGTCCAGGCGCATACCGCCGGTGGCGGCGTACTGCTGCAGGCCGGCGTCGCTGTAGATCAACCGGTGCGGGCCCACTTGCACCACGTCTCCTTCCTTCAAGACGTAGGGCTTGTCGAGCCGCTCGCCATTCACGAACGTGCCATTGGTGCTGTTCAGGTCGACCAGGACGTGGCCGCTGGCGGTCTGTTCGAGCCGGGCGTGGTGCCAGGAGACCGTCGGGGCGTCGATGTGGACGTCGGATTTGGGGTCGCGCCCGACGAGGAGCGTGCCCCGCATCCCCAGTGCCGTGCTGCCCATGCGAATCGCGCTGGGCGTGGGCATCGTCACGTCGCCCGAGCCTGAGACGCGAAACGTGAGGCTGACCGAGTTGCCGTGCAGGTCGCCGATGCGGATAATGTCGCCGTCCTTCAGCGTCACGCTGGTCACGCGCTCGCCGTTGACGTAGGTGCCGTTGGTGCTGTCGAGGTCGGTGTACTGCCAACCGGTCTCTTCCTTGTCCAGGCGCGCGTGGTGCCCAGAGACGTAGCCTGCCGGCAACACGATGTCGTTGTCGGAACGCCGCCCGATGGTGAACGTATCCCGGTCCAACGGAAGCTGGCGCGGTGATTGGAAGGGAACGCGGATGAACACGAAAGGATAGTCGCTGATGGGGACCTCTTTCAACGGTTCGCCGCAGTTGGGGCAGAAAAGGACGTCGGGATTTTTCAATGGCTCGCCACAAGAAGGGCACGCTTGAGACATAGGCACCGCTCCTGCCAAAACAAGGTGGGCTAATTGGTAACTGCGAAGCGTAGCTGAGCAGTTACCTCACTTCGCCGCGAAAGAGGGGGAGTGGGGGTTTTGCGGGCGGCTTCGCCGCCCGCA
>JAFGOJ010000305.1 GCA_016926575.1 Anaerolineae bacterium
AAATGCGTCGAGTAACGCGAACGCTTCCTGATACATTGTCATAGGATGGTCCTCCAGAATATAGTCCGTTTCGATGAGGCCCGCACCTCAGATTCCAAATTTCACCGCACGGGCAGGGAAACCGTCACCTGCAGCCCGCCTGCAGGGGCGCGTTCGGCCCAGATGCGCCCACCATGCCCTTCGACGATGCGTTGTGCGATCGCCAGCCCCAATCCGCTGCCCCCTGTGCTGCGAGAACGGGAGGGATCGCCGCGCCAGAAGCGCTCGAAGAGGAACGGGATCTGCTCCGGCGGCACGCCGGGGCCGGTGTCTTCCACCGACATGTCCACCCGCGCCTCTCGATGTGCTACGTTTATCGTCACACGCCCGCCTTGTGGCGTGTGACGCAGGGCGTTATCGATCAGATTTCCCAGCACCTGCGCCATCCGCGCGGGGTCCATCTGCACCTCGGGCAGCTCCTCCGCGACGTTCAACGCCAGGGTCACGCCGCGCTCCGGCGCGATGGCGCGAAAGCCGCCCACGACGCCTTCAACCCACGTGCTCACGTCGGTGGGCGTGGGGTAGAGCGTCAGCCGACCGGCGTCGGCCAGGCTGAGCGTGCGCAAATCTTCCACCAGGCGGTTGAGCAAGTGCGTCTGCTCCAATACAGGGTCCAGGTGCTCTGCGTCGGCGGGGAAGATGCCGTCGGCGAGCGCCTCCAGATGGCCTTGGATGATGGTCAGGGGCGTGCGCAGCTCGTGGGCGATGTCGGCGGTCTGCTGGCGGCGCGCTTCCTCGGCCTGGCTCAGGTCGGCCGCCATCTGGTTGAAGGCGGTGGCGAGCTGGCCCACCTCGTCCTTGGAGCGGACAGGGACGCGCGTTTCGAGCTCTCCGGCGGCGATGGCCCGGCTGGCCGCGGTCAACTGATCGAGTGGGCGGGTGATCCCGCGCACCAACAGCGCGCCCAAGACCAGCGCCACGGCCAGCGCGCCGCCTCCGGAAAGGATCAGCAAGTTGCGCATTTGGGTCAGAAACGTGCTCTGGCTGGCGTCGAGCAGGGTGCTTCCGGGCAGCAGCAGCGTACCGACCTGCTCCCCCGCGACGACGAGCGGGATGCCGTTGCGAATGTCGGTGCGCGAGGCTTGCTGTCCGACGTTCGCCTCGTCAGGGTCGATCAGGATGTGCCCGTCGGCGTCGGCCAGGCGGACGGAGGCCAGCCGCCCCGGCCCAATGCCTCGTCCGCGGCCGGATTGGAGCGCCGATTCGACGCCGTCCCAACTGCCGTAGGTGGCGTAATACTCGATCAGCACGTTGGTCGTGCCTTCCTGGTCGAGTCCTGCGCCGTGGGCGTAGCGCTCGAAAGCGAGGGTGGTGGAGTACCCGGCGACCAACAGCGCGCCGCCGACACCGATCACCGTAGCCAGGGCGAAGGAGAGGGTCAGCTTCCAGAACAGACTGCTACGCATCGCCGCCCTCGCCGAACCGGTATCCCACGCCGCGCACGGTGAGGACGTAGCGCGGGTTGGCGGGGTCCGGCTCGATTTTCCGGCGCAGGTTCTTGATGTGCACATCGATGGTGCGATCGTAGACGAACGCCTCGTCGCCCAGGGCCTGGTCGAGCAGCTCGCTGCGGGCGAAGGCGCGGTTCGGCGTGCCCATCAGTACCGCCAGCAGGTTGAACTCGGTGGGGGTCAGCTCGACCGGCTGGTTGCCCAACGTCACCGTGTGCGCTTCGCGGTCGAGCGCGAGGTCGCCGCTGCGCAGGATGGAGGATGCGACGGGTTCGTCTCCGGCGCGGCGCAGCACAGCCCGCACGCGCGCCACCAGCGTGCGCGGGCTGAAGGGCTTGGTGACGTAGTCGTCGGCGCCCAATTCCAGCCCCAGAATCTGATCGCTCTCTTCGACGCGCGCGGTGAGGACGATGATGGGGGTGTTTCGCTCCTGGCGGTACTGGCGAATGAAGGCCCATCCGTCCATTTTGGGCATCATCAGGTCGAGGATGACCAGGTCGGGTTTCTCGTGGCGGGCGGCGAAGAGCGCCTCCTGACCATCGGAGGCGGTCACGACGCGGTACCCGGAATCTTCCAGATAGGCGCGCACGAAGGTGGTAATTTTCGGTTCGTCGTCTACGACGAGGATGGTTTCGTTCATAGAGGTATTATAGCATACATTCGATGAAGATCGTATGAAGGTCGAATGTGTGGATCACGAAGGATTTCCATAAAGTGGAATTCGGTTCGATATATTGATATTTGTGCGATTGTTTGTTATATTGTAACTGCTCAGACTGTGCATCCGGCAGTGGCCCTCTTGGCGCGTCAAAGGGAGGAAAGGGGGGCTGCCAGTGTAGTGGATAAGGAGGATTGAGAAGGATGAACGAAGAGACCCGCATCGCTGAGTTTGTAGCTATGGTTCGTTGGGACGACCTGCCCGACCCTGTCCGGTGGAAAGCGCGCATGGCCCTGGTCGACAACCTCGGCGCGACGTTGCCCGGCACGCTGACACACGTGAGCCAGATTGCCGCCGACTGGGCCGCGACGGCCTGGCCCGGAGACGCGTCGACGATTCTGCTGCACGCGAAGAAGGCGTCGCCCGCCGGGGCCGCCTTCGCCAACGGCTGCGCGGCCAACGGCGTCGACATCGACGACAGCGCGCGCTATGCCTACGGCCACGCGGGCGCGCAACTCTTCCCCGCCGCGCTGGCCCTGGCCGAGGCGCTGGGCCTGGGTGGGGAGCGGTTGCTCGCCGCGCTGGTCGCCGGGTACGAAGTGGCTCACCGCATTGGCCATTGCTGGCATGACCACCACGCCGTGTACCAGGCCTGCGGATCGTGGGGTTCGGTGGCCTGCGCGGCGGTGGCGGCCAATCTGCTGGGCCTTACCCCCGAGCAGGCCCGCCACGCCCTGGGCATCGCCGAGTACCATTCTCCCAACGCCCCGATGATCCGCGACGTCGATGCCCCCGGCATGGTCAAACACGCCATCGGTTGGGCGGCCATGAGCGGCATCATCGCCGCCCAACTGGCCGCCCGCGGCTTCACCGGTATCCCCACGCTTCTGTCGTTCGACCAGTACCAGGAATGGGCTGGCGGGATCGGCGAGGATTACCTGATGGTCGACGGGGTGGCGTGGAAAGCGCAGGGGTACGCCTGCTGCGGCTGGGCCCACGCTGCCGTCGAAGGGGCGCAGCGCCTCGCTCGAGAACACGCCATCTGCCCGGAGATGATTTCGCGCATCCGCGTCGAGGTGTTCGAAGAGGCGACGCACCTGGGCACCCGTCTGCCCACGACGACCGAAGAGGCGCAGTTCAACATGGCCTGGCCCATCGCGGCTATCCTGGTGGATGGCGAAGTCGGGCCGGGGCAGACGCTGGAACGCCGACTGGACGACCCGCACATCCGCAGCCTGGCCCGCAAGGTCGAGGTCGAGGAGAGCGAGGAACTGAACGAATTGTGCCGGTTGTTCGAGAAGGGAGACCCGCGGGGACGCTTCGCCAGCAAAGTGACGTTCGTGCTGGAGGACGGGCGCACGCTTCACTCGGGGTTGGTCGATGGAGGGCTGCGGTTCCCTCA
>JAFGOJ010000306.1 GCA_016926575.1 Anaerolineae bacterium
ATTTGCGGAAGGGGTCCGGGGAAACCGCAGGTTTCCCCGGCGGGGTGCAGGGGCGGAGCCCCTGCAAAGCCCCTATTTTCGGAACAGCGCACGGATGGATGCCCGCGCAAGCGGGCATGACGACCGGGTACGTGTTACTTTCGAAACAGACCAGACCCTACGAAGGAGGTGTAGATGATCGAAATCATCCTGCGACGTCTGGGATTCATGCTGCTCACGATGTTGATCGTGTCGATGGCCATCTTCATCATCAGCGAAGTGGTGCCCGTCGACGTGGCGCGCAACATCCTGGGACAGTTTGCAACGGAACAGGGCATCGCGGCGCTGCGCGAACAGTTGGGCCTCAACTGCCCGACCGGCGTGCGGTACGTGATCTGGCTCGCCGGAGACGACTGGATCCCGCCAGTCCGCGACCTTGTCGGAGAGTCCGTGTTGCCGTCTGGTTGCACACCCGAAGGGTTGGAACGCAGAGGGCTGTTGCGGGGCGATATGGGCATCTCTACGCAGTACGGCGGTCCGGTCGCGCCATTTCTGATGCGCCGCCTCAAGAATTCGTTGGTCCTGGCTGGCATCTCGTTCGTGGCCATCATGCCGATTTCGTTGTTGCTCGGGGCAGTCGCCGGGTTGCGCGAGGGCGGCTTCCTCGACCGGTTCATCTCGATCGCCAGCCTGGTCACAACCTCTTCACCGACGTTCGCCACGGGCGTGATTCTGATCGTCATTTTCTCGCGCTGGCTCGGGATATTGCCCGGCATCAGTATCATGATGACCGATTCCAGCGCCTTCGAGAGCCTGGAGAAACTGGTTATGCCGATCGCAGTGCTGTTTTTAGCCGAAGCGGGCTACGTGGCCCGTATGACCCGCGCCAGTATGGTCGACGTGATGCGCCAACCCTACGTCCGCACCGCCATCCTCAAAGGCCTGCCGCGTTGGAAGGTGATCCTGCGCCACGCCCTGCCCAACGCCCTCCTGGCGCCGATCACGGTGATTATGCTGCACGTTAACTGGCTGATCGGCGGTGTGGTCGTCGTCGAGGTGCTGTTCGGTTTCCCCGGCCTGGGGAATGCCCTGTTGACCGCCTCGCTCAACAAGGACCTCTACATCATCGAAGCGGGCTCGCTGCTGATGACGTTCGTGGCCACGGCGACGCAGCTCGTCGCCGACATCATCTACGTCTACCTGAACCCGCGCATCCGCTTTTCGTAGGGTCGGTGGGAGGTGAACCGTATGCGTGAACGAATCGTATCGACCTGGCGCACATTGCGCCTGAGCCGTCTGGCCTTTCTCTTCGAGTCGCGGATTGCCGTCATCGGCATCGCGATGGTTCTGTTCTGGATCTTGGTGGCCATCTTTGCCCCGCCCCTCGCCCCCTACGATCCCAACGCCATCGTCGGGCGACTCAGCCAGCCCCCGTCCGCCGAGCACTGGATGGGCACGGACAACCTGGGGCGCGACGTGCTGTCCCGTTTGATCTATGGCAGTCGCCCAATCCTTGTCCTGGCCCCCATCTCTGTCCTCCTATCGGTGGCGATTGGCGTCACGTTGGGCCTGTTGTCGGGGTACCTGGGCGGCGTGGTCGACGAAGTGCTGATGCGCGTCCTGGACGCGGTGATGGCTTTCCCCACGATTCTGCTTTACATGATCATCATCGCGGCAGTGGGCGCGTCCAAGATCAACGTCATCATGGCGATTACCATCGGCGGCGTGCCGGGAATCACGCGCATCGTCCGCAGCCTGGTGCTCGACGTGCGCAGCCGCGAGTTCGTGCAGGCCGCCCGCCTGCGCGGCGAGTCGATCCTGCACATCATGTTCCGCGAAATCCTCCCCAACTGCCTGGGGCCAATCGTCGTCGATAGTTGCCTGCGCATCGGCTACGCCGCCTTCGCCATCGGCGGCCTCGGCTTCCTGGGCCTTGGCCTGCCCCCGCCCGACCCCGACTGGGGACGGATGGTCTCGGACGGACGTGTCTGGATCATGACCGCGCCGTGGATCGTGATCTTCCCTTCGCTGGCTATTGCTACCCTGGTCGTCGGCCTGAACCTGTTCGCCGACGGCCTGAACGAAGCCACGCAGCGCGTGTAAAGGGAGGCGGATATGAACTCGATCGAGTCCCGTGAACCCGTTCTGAAAGTGGAACACCTGACGCTCTCGTACAAGACCCGCCGTGGCAACGTGCGCGCTGCGCGAGACATCTCTTTCGAAATCCACCTGGGAGAGGCGCTCGGCCTGGTGGGCGAGTCGGGCTGCGGCAAGTCGACCGTTGCCTTCGCCATCATGGGCTTTCTGGCCGAAAATGCCCAGGTCGAGGGCGGCCGCATCCTCTTCCAGGGAGAAGACTTGTTGCAGAAGGACGAACAAGAACTGCGCCGCCTGCGCGGCAGCCAGGTGGCCATGGTCTACCAGGACCCCATGACCACGTTGAACCCTTCGATCCGCATCGGCAGCCAGCTCGAAGAGGTACTGGTCGAGCACGAGAAGTTGAATCGCAAACAATCTTATACACGATGTATAGAGATGCTGGAAAAAGTGCAGATGCCCGACCCCGAACGGGTGATGGAGCGCTACCCGCACCAGATTTCGGGCGGGCAACAGCAGCGCGTCGTGATCGCGATGGCCCTGCTGTGCAACCCGGCGCTGTTGGTGATGGACGAACCGACCACCGCCCTCGACGTCACGGTCGAGGCCACGGTGTTGGACATGATCGCGTCGCTGCGCCAACAGTTCGACTCTGCCGTGCTCTACATCAGCCACAACCTGGGCGTCGTCGCCCGCGTCTGCGACCGCGTGGGCGTGATGTACGCCGGCGAACTGGTGGAGGATGCCACGGTCGACGATGTCTTCCTCAACCCCTTCCACCCCTACACGCAAAGTTTGATGGGCTGTATCCCTCGTATCGGCGCCAGCAAGATGACCGCGCCCCTGTGCCCGATCCCGGGGCGTGTGCCCCCGCTGGTGGCTCTGCCCGACGGCTGCGTCTTCCAGCCACGCTGTGGGTACGCCCGCGACGTCTGCGAGCGCATTCACCCCGACCTCGTGCAGGTCGGCGGGCAGCGGCGCTACGTGCGTTGTGGCAACTGGGAAACGGTCAGCCGGACGAACGTGAACGCGCAGCGCGGCCCGACCGCCGGACAGGTCTGTGCCGACGCAGCGCCCGAAGAGGCGCTCCTGGATGTGCGGCGCGTCAAGACGTTCTACACGAACACCCCATCTTGGACCAGCCGCCTGCTGAGTGGCAAGAAAGTGACCCACGTGAAGGCCGTCGACAACGTTTCCCTGAGCCTGCCCCCACGCAAAATCTTGGGCATCGTCGGCGAGAGCGGCTGCGGCAAGACGACTCTGGCCAAGACCATCGCCGGGCTGATTCCCCCCACCGCCGGGGAGATCGTCTTCCTGGGCGTAGACGTCTCGAAAGTGGTCGAAAAGCGCCCCAAGGAGGTCTTCCGGGAGCTCCAGATGGTCTTCCAGAACCCCGATTCCACCCTGAACCCCACCCAATCGGTAGCCCAAATCCTCGCCCGCCCGCTGCGTATCTCCGGCGTCGTCCACCGCTCCGAGGTAGGGGCCGAGATCGACCGCCTGTTGAATGCGGTCAACCTGGACGATAGCTACCTCGACCGCCGCCCGCGCCAGATGAGCGGCGGCGAGAAACAGCGCGTGGCGATTGCGCGCGCCTTTGCCAGCCGCCCGCAGCTCGTGGTGTGCGACGAACCGGTCTCTGCCCTGGACGTGTCGGTGCAGTGCTCCGTGCTCAACACGCTGCTCGACATTCAGAACGAGTACGGCACCGGCCTGCTCTTCATCTCCCACGATCTGAGCATGGTGCGTTATTTGTGCGACACCATCGTCGTGATGTACCTGGGCAAAGTGACCGAGATGGGGCCCACGGACGCGCTCTTCACGCCGCCCTACCACCCCTACACCGAAGCGCTCCTGTCGGCGGTGCCCGTGCCCGACCCGTCTATCGAACAGGCGCGGATTCGGTTGGAAGGTGCGGTTCCCAGCGCCCTCGACCCGCCGCAGGGCTGCCGCTTCCACACGCGCTGCCCGCGCAAGATCGGCGCGATCTGCGAGACGGAGGAACCGCCGGCCGTGTCGCCCTGTGAGGGGCACGTGATCTACTGCCACATTCCTCTTGAGGAACTCGAGCAGATGAAGCCCGTGGTCGAGCTGTGATGGCGGCTCCAGATACGCTCCTAGAACCGCACAGCGCGGCCCGCCTGCATTCGCTCACCGAGGATCAGAAGGCGCGTCTCCATGCCGCCAGCTTGGAGATCCTCCAGCGCACGGGCGTGCGCTTCTTCCACCCCAAGGCGCTCGACCTGTTCAAGTCCGCCGGCGCCGAGATTGTGGACGGCAACCTGGTGCGCATCCCGCCCGCACGGGTGGAGTGGGCGCTGGAAACTGCTCCCAAACGGGTCACGATCTGCGACCGCTGGGGCAGCGAGGCGATGCTGCTCGGCGGCGAGCGCAGCTATTTCGGCGTTGGCTCCGACTGCAAGTACGTCTACGACCTGCGCACCGCCCAACGCCGCGAGGCGCTGCTCCAGGACGTTGTCGACGGCGTGCGCCTGGTCGATGCGCTGCCCCACCTCGACTTCGTCATGTCGATGTTCCTGCCCTCCGACGTGCCCGAGGAGACCTACGAGCGCTACCAGATGGAGGTCATGCTCACCGAGAGCACCAAGCCCATCGTCTTCGTCGGCATGACGCTCTCCAGCACGGTCGATTCGTTGGAGATGGCCGCCGCAGTGGTGGGCGGATTCGAGCCGCTGGCGCGCCAGCCGTTCGTCGTCAACTACGTTAACCCGACCTCCTCATTCAAGCACGACAAGGAGGCGGTCGGGCGGCTGCTGTACGCCGCCGAGCGCGATCTGCCCACGATCTACCTCCCCGGCACCTCGCGCGGGATGACCGCGCCGATGACCGTGGCCGGGGCGATGGCGCTGGGTAACGCCGGGCAGTTGGCCGGGCTGGTGCTCTCGCAGCTCCGGCGGGAAGGGTCGCCCTTCATCCGCTCCGCTGCCGGCGGAGCCACGCTCGATATGCGCACCATGATCGGCAGCTACGCCGCGCCCGACGGCGGCCCCTACGGCTGGGACCTGGCCCACGCCTACGACCTGCCCATCTTCGGCACGGCCGGGTGCAGCGATGCCAAGGTCTTCGATGCCCAGGCTGCCGCCGAGGCCGCGCTCTCCCTTTTCGCCAACGCCGTCGGCGGGGCCAACCTGATCCACGACGTCGGCTATCTGGACTTCGCGATGACCGGCTCGCTGGAGCTGGTCGTCCTGTGCAACGAGATCATCGGCTGGCTGCGGCGCTACCTGCGCGGCCCGCTGGAGATCACCGAAGAGACGCTGGCGCTCGATCTGATCCACGCGGTTGGTCCCGACGGCAGCTTCATCGAGTCCAAGCACACCCTGCGCCACTGCCGGGACGACTGGAAGCCGGCCTTGTTCGACCGGCAGGATTACCGTGCCTGGTCCGAGGCGGGCGCGACCACCTTTTATCAGCGCGCGAACCGGTTCGTGCGCGAGACGTTGGAGACGCACCCGCGCAATGCCTTACCCGTCCCCGTCGCGTCTCGCATTCGCACCGTCATCCAGCGCACCAACGCCGCGATCCGGCGGGGCCGGTAGTGCGGACTGTGGTCCGCCTTGAACATAACCGAGACCCATTTGCGGAAGAGAGGCCATGATCGCTGCGCTCACAACCAATGGGCGAAAATGGTCCCTGTCGTTGCGGGTCTCCTGACCCGCCGTTCCGCCCGGTCAGGAGACCGGGCGGAACAAGAGGGACCGCCTGAGACATTAACCCAGGCCCATTTGCGGAAGGGGTCCGGGG
>JAFGOJ010000307.1 GCA_016926575.1 Anaerolineae bacterium
AAACCGCAGGTTTCCCGTTTCCCCGGCGGGGTGCAGGGGCGGAGCCCCTGCAAAGTCATGGTAACCGAGGGTCGGCGGGTTTGAAACTCGCCCTACATCGAGATGGTCTATTTTCGAAGTAGCATTGCGAAGCCTTGAAGACATGGTATGATAAGCAGTTGGGGCTCAATCTAGAAGAGGTGATGACTTATGGAAGACGCTTTAGATCTTGGTCAGCTTGACCGGACGCTGGCGCGCCAGGTGACGCCTGGACAGTGGGAGAAGATGCTCTCCTGCATCCAGTGCGGCACGTGTACGGCCTCCTGCCCGGCAGCGCACGCGATGGACATCTCTCCGCGTAAGATGTGGCGCATGGTCCAGCTTGGGTTGGAGGACGAGGTGCTGCACAGCAAGGCGATGTGGTATTGCAGCCTGTGTTACCAATGCCAGGTGCGTTGCCCGCGCGGCATTCCGCTCACCGACACGATCACACGCTTGAAGGAGCTGGCGATAGAGAGAGGCATGGCCCAGTCAAAGGAGAGCGTGGCGTTCTACCGCGCCTTCAACGACGTCGTGCGGCGGTACGGCCACATGCGTGAGGTGGAGTTCATGGTGCGTTTCTTCTTGCTCGGCAACCCGCTGAGCGCCTTCGGCTATATGAAGCTGGGGCTGACGTTGATGGCGCGGGGCAAGGCCTTCCCCGAGCTGCCGAAGGTCGGCGGCGAGGGCCGGTTGGACAAGTTGTTCCGGCGCGTAGCGGAATTGGAGGCGGAGCGATGAAATATCTCTTCTATCCCGGATGCTCGCAAGACAGTTCCGCCCTGGAGTACAAAAAATCGACCCTGGCGGTGATGGCGGCGCTCGGAGCTGAGGTGGAGGAGCTGGCCGACTGGACTTGCTGTGGGGCCAGCGCGGCCGCGGTGATGAGCGACCTGTTGGGATTGGTCCTTCCGGCGCGCAACCTGGCTCTGGCGGAGCAGGCCGGCGCGGAGTTGGACATCCTGGTCGCGTGCAGCGCGTGCTACACCAACTTCCGGGCAACCGCGGCCGCGGTCGAGGGAAAGCCGAAGCTGCTGGCGCAGATCAATCGCGCGCTGGAGGTGGAGGGCGTGACCTACCACGGTCAGGCCCGCGCGCGCCACGTGATGGACATCCTGGCGAACGACTTCACCGTTGAAGAGATCAAGGCCCGAGTTGTTCGCCCGCTGGAGGGACTGACGGTAGCGCCCTACTACGGCTGCCAGACGGTGCGCCCGTACAGCCCATATGATGACGATCAGCGCCCCACGTCGATGGAGGCGGTGATCGAGGCGCTCGGCGCGACGGTGTACCATCACACGCGCACGGCGACTTGCTGTGGCACGTCTCTGCTGATGACAAAGCCCCACGTTGGCTATACCATGGTCGGCTCGATTCTGGAGGCGTGCGCCCCGGCGGACTGCGTTGCTGTGGTCTGCCCGATGTGCCACATGAACCTCGACAGTTACCAGGACCAGACCTCGCACGCGGTGGGGAAGTCGCTGCACATCCCGATCATCTTCCTGCCCCAGTTGATGGGGCTGGCGTTTGGCCTGTCTGACGATGACTTGCTCTTCAAGCGACACGTCGTGTCGGTGAAGCCGGTGTTGGAAAAATTGGCCTAGTATGCCATCTGCAGACTGTAACAAACCGTCATTCTGAGGAGCGCGGGCGGCAAAGCCGCCTGCGCGACGAAGAATCTCGCCGTTTTGAGCAAAAATCGTCCCTTTCATTGCATCGGGCGAGATTCTTCGCCTCCGCCCCTCGCTAACGCTCGGGGCTTCGGCTCAGAATGACACATCTATAAGGAGATTGGTAAAATGGAAGAACCTCGAATCGGCGTCTACATCTGCGAATGTGGCGTCAACATCGCGGCGACGGTGGACGTGCCGGCGGTGGTCGAGATGGCCGCCGGGCTGCCCAACGTGGTCATTGCCCGCCAGCACAAGTACACGTGCTCGGAGCCGGGGCAGCAGATGATTCAGGACGACATCCGCGAGCTGGGCCTCAACCGGGTCGTGGTGGCGTCTTGCACGCCGCGCATGCACGAACCCACGTTCCAACGTGCGCTCCAAGGCGCTGGACTGAATCCCTACTATTTCGAGATGGCGAACATCCGCGAGCACGTCTCGTGGGTGATCCACGACAAGCCGGCCGCGACGGAGAAGGCCAAGCGCCTCGTGCGTTCCGCCGTGGCGCGGGTCGCTTTCCACGAGCCGTTGGAACCGCGTCGCGAGGCGGTCGAACAGGCGGCGCTGGTGGTCGGCGGAGGGATCGCGGGCATCCAGGCTGCGCTCTCCATCGCCGATTCTGGCTACCGGGTCTATCTGGTGGAGCGCGAACCCAGCATCGGCGGGCGCATGGCCCAGCTCGACAAGACCTTCCCCACGCTCGACTGTAGTACCTGAATTCTCGGGCCCAAAATGATGGATGCCGGTCGGCATCCCAACATCACACTGCTGAGCTACAGCGAGGTCGAGAACGTCTCCGGCTACGTGGGCAACTTCGACGTGCAGATTCGCAAGCGCGCCCGCTCGGTGAAAGAGGACCTGTGTACCGGCTGCGGTACGTGTCAGGAGAAGTGCCCCAGCAAGGTCATCGACATGGCCTACGAAGCCGGGATGGGCAAGCGCAAGGCGATCTACCGCCCCTTCTCGCAGGCCATTCCCAACATTCCTGTGATTGATCGCGATAACTGCCTGTGGTTCACCAAGGGCCGCTGCCGGGTCTGCGCCAAGGTCTGCCCCACCGGAGCGATCGATTACGACCAACAGGACGAGATCGTCACTGTGAAGGTGGGCGCCATCGTCGTTGCCACCGGGTTCGCCATGTGGGATCCGAAGCAACTGCCGCAGTATTCCTACGGCGAGTCGCCCAACATCCTCACCGGGCTGCAGTTCGAGCGGCTGACCAATGCCAGCGGGCCGACGCTGGGCGAGATTCTCACCGCCGAGGGCAAGAAACCGGAGCGCGTGGCGGTCATCCACTGCGTCGGCAGCCGGGACGAGAACGCGCACCTCTACTGCTCCCGCTTCTGCTGCATGTACTCGCTCAAACACGCGCACCAGGTGCGTGACAAGACCGGGGCCGAGGTGTACGACTTTTACATGGACATGCGCGCCTTCGGCAAGGCCTACGAGGAGTTCTACGAGCGCATCCAGCGCGAGGGCGTGCTGTTCGTGCGCGGGCGCGGGGCCGAGGTCGAGGTGCTGGCCGACGGGAAGCTGCGTGTCAAGGGCGAAGATGCCAATCTGGGCCGCCCCGTCTTCGTCGACGTCGACCTGGTCATTTTGGCGACGGCCATCGAACCGCACGCCGACGTGGGCAAGGTGGCGTCGATCTTCGGGCTGGGGCGCACGCCCGACGGCTGGTTCGCCGAGGCGCATCCCAAACTGCGCCCCGTGGAGACGAGCACGGCGGGGGTCTTCCTGGCCGGATCGTGCCAGGGGCCGCGGGACGTGCCCGACACGGTGGCCCACGCCGGAGCGGCAGCGCTGGAGGTGGTGCGTCTGTTCAACCAGGGCGAGGTGACCATCTCGCCCACCGTGGCGGTGGTCGACCAGGCCAAGTGCGTGGGCTGCGGCGAGTGCATCATCTCTTGCCCCTACACGGCCATCCACCGCAACGCCGACGGCAAGGCCCAGATCAACGCGGCCCTGTGCCACGGCTGTGGCACGTGCGTCGCCACCTGCCCGTCGGGTGCGATCACGGCGCTGCACTTCACCGACCAGGAGATCGTCGCCCAGATCGACGCGCTGATGGCGGCGCTGGTGTAGTCGAGGTAATGCTATGAGTGAGACGTTCGAACCGCGAATTGTTGCGTTTATGTGTAACTGGTGCTCCTACGCCGGCGCAGACAACGCCGGTATCTCCCGGCTGCCTTCCCCACCCAACGTGCTGCCGATCCGGGTCATGTGCTCGGGGCGGGTGTCGCCGGAGATGGTGCTGCGCGCTTTCCGCTCGGGCGCAGACGGGGTGATGGTGCTGGGCTGCCACATCGGCGATTGCCACTACATCGACGGCAACCACCGCACCATCAAGCGCATGCCGCTGGTGCGCAACTTGCTCGGCTACGTCGGCATCAATCCAGAGCGATTCGTGCTGGACTGGGTCTCCTCGGCGGAGGCTCCCAAGTTCGCGCGCGTGACGAACGCGTTTGTCGAGAAAATACGCGATTTGGGGCCGATTGCGGACGAGCTGGGAGGTGGAGCATGATTGAAGCGATCCGCGCGCGTGTGGCGGAGAAACTGAAGGAACTGGACGGTGTGATCGGCCTGCGCCGGTCGCCCGAGGGCGTGGCCCCGTACCTCTTCCACACGGAAGAGGAGCTGGCGGAGCTGGTGCTCGAGCCGCGCTACCCGATGTCGTCGGTGGTCAGGCTGCTCCAGAAGCGGCACCCCGCGGCCCGCTTCGGCGTCGTGGCGCGTGGGTGCGACGTGCGGGCGCTGGTGGAAATGGCGAAGCGCAACCAGGTCGACCCCGAGCGACTCTACATCATCGGGTTCACCTGCACCGCCGAAGAGGCGGAGGCGTGTCACTGCGCCGATCCCGCGCCGAATGTGACCGGTTGGCCTCAGGCCGAGGTCATCGGCACGCCGGTGGCGGCGGGGTCGCCCAACCCGATGGTGGCCGAATACGCGCAGATGCCTCGCGCGGAGCGCTGGGCGTTCTGGCAGCAGCAGTTCAAGAAGTGCATCAAGTGCTACGGCTGCCGCAATATCTGCCCGGTCTGCTTCTGCGAGAGCTGCGCGCTCGAGGACCCGCTGTGGGTCGAACCGGGCGTCATGGCTCCGCCGTTCCCAATGTACCACATGATCAAGGCGATGCACATGTCGAACCGCTGCGTGGCCTGCCGCCAGTGCGAGCTGACCTGCCCGGCCCACATCCCACTGACCGTGTTGTATGACCTGATCCGGCAGGATGTGGAGAACCTGATGGGCTACGTGCCCGGGGCTGACCTGGAGGCGCTGCCGCCGGTTCCGCTCACGCTGGCCGACGCGCCCATCGATCTGGACGTGGAGTAGGGGGGAGGATGGATTACAAAAACGTGCGTACCACGTGTATCTACTGCGGATGCGGATGCACGCTGAACGTTCAAGTGGCCGATGGCGAGGTCGTGGGGATCCTGCCGTGTCCGGAGCACCCGATCAGCCGGGGCAGTCTGTGCATCAAGGGTTGGAACGCGGCGGAATTCGCCACCCATCCCGACCGGCTGCGCGTGCCCCTCATCCGCCGGGAGGGTGGTTTCGAGGAAGCGAGCTGGGAAGAGGCGCTGGCGCTCGTCGCGGAACGGCTGGGCGCGATCCGCGACGACTCTGGCCCCGACAGCATCGGCTTCTTCACCTCGGCCAAGTGCACGAACGAGGAGAACTACCTGCTCCAAAAGCTCGCCCGCGCGGTGATCAAGACGAACAACGTCGATCACTGCGCCCGTCTCTGACACGCTCCCACGGTGGCCGGTCTGGCCGCCGCATTCGGCAGCGGGGCGATGACGAACTCGGTTCCCGAATTCAGTTCGGATACAGCGTGCTTTTTGATCGTCGGGTCGAATACCTCGGAGGCGCACCCTATGGTCGCCAGCCACGTGCTGACGGGCAAGGAGCGCGGCGCGAAGATCATCGTGATCGACCCGCGCGAGATTCAGATGAGCCGCCTGGCCGACATCTACCTGCGCCCGTGGCCTGGCACCGACGTGGCCTGGCTCAACGGCATCATGAACGTCATCATCAATGAAGGGTTGGCGGATACGGCGTTCGTCGAGGAGCGCACCGAAGGGTTCGACGAACTGCGCCAGGTGGTGATGGAGTACCCGCCCGAGAAGGTCGAGCAGATCGCCGGCATCCCGGCGGACGGCCTGCGGGCGGCGGCGCGCATGTACGCGCAGACCAAGCCCGCGGCCATCCTCTACGCCATGGGCATCACCCAGCACACCACCGGCACCGACAACGTCAAGACCTGCGCCAACCTGGCCATGTTGACGGGCAACGTGGGCGTTCCCGGCAGCGGTGTCAACCCGCTGCGTGGGCAGAACAACGTCCAGGGCGCGTGCGACCTGGGCGGTCTGCCCAACGTCTACCCGGGCTACCAGGTGGTCACGATTCCCGACGTGAAGGCCAAGTACGAGGCGGCCTGGGGTGTCGAAGGCATGTCCGGCAAGCTGGGGCTGACGGTGACGGAGATGATAGAGGCGGCGGATAAGGGCGACGTGCGCGCGATCTACGTGATGGGCGAGAACCCTATGTTGTCGGACCCTGACCTCAACCACGCGCGCCACTGTCTGGAGGCGCTGGATTTCCTGGTTGTGCAGGACATCTTCATGACCGAGACGGCCGCGCTGGCCGACGTGGTGCTGCCGGGGGCCTCGTACCTGGAGAAGGACGGCACCTTCACCAACACCGACCGGCGCATCCAGCGCGTGCGCAAGGCCGTCGAGGCGCCGGGGCAGGCGAAGGCGGATTGGGAGATCATCTGCGACCTGGCGCGGGCGATGGGCGCGCCAGGGTTCGAATTCGCTTCTCCCGCTGCGGTGATGGAGGAAGTTGTAGTGACCACGCCGATCTACGGCGGCGTCTCCTACGACCGGCTGGAGGCGGTGGAGGGCTTGCAGTGGCCGGTGCCCACGGCGGACCATCCCGGCACGCCGTACCTGCACAAGGGCAAGTTCAGCCGCGGCGTGGGCAAGTTCAACCCGGTCCAGTATCAGGCGGCGGCGGAGCTGCCGGACGAGGAGTACCCGTTGATTCTGACCACGGGGCGCATGATGTTCCACTTCCACACGGGGACGATGACGCGGCGGACGGAGAAGCTGGAGCAGGAAGCGCCGGAGCCCTACGTCGAGATTCACCCCGACGACGCGCAGCGCATCGGGTTGAATGGCGGGAAGCGCGTGCGGGTGTCTAGCCGCCGCGGCGCGATCGAGGTCGCGGTGCGGGTCACCTCGACCATTCGGCCGGGCGTGGTGTTCATCCCATTCCATTACGTGGAGGGGCCGGCGAACGCGCTGACGCACGCAGCGTTGGATCCGATTGCCGGGATCCCCGAGTTCAAGGTCTGCGCAGTGCGGGTCGAGCCGGTGTAGAGGAGAGGTGACGCCTTAGCGGTCATTGCGAGCCGCCCGAAGGGGCGGCTCGCAATGACAAAACGGCGGCAAGCTGAGCAGTGGTAAGGAGAGAACGATGGATATTCGCAAAATCTATGCCTACGCCCTGCAGCGCGAGCACGAGGGCAAGCGGTTTTTCGAGCAGAACGCCGAGCGATTGAGCCACGCGGCGGCGGCGTCGGCGTTCAAACGCCTGGCCGAAGAGGAGCAGAAGCACATCGAGTTCATTCAGGGATTGCTGGACGCACTGGAGGGCGGAGCGTCCTCCGGCGTCGAATTGGGCGTGGCGTTGGAGAAGGAGGGGTTCTTCTCCGAGCGGGCGGCCTCCGAGATGATCGAGCAGACGGTGGTCGAGGCGATGGTGCCCGACCTGCCGGTGCTGCGTATGGCGTACCTGATCGAGCGTGACTTCGCCGAGTTCTACGAGATGGCGGCGGGCAAGGCCGAGGGGGATGCCAAAGATGCGTTGGAGATGCTGGCGCGCTGGGAGCGCGGCCACGAGAGTCTTTTCCGCCAGATCCACGACCGGGCGTTCGAGGAGTACGCTCAAATGCCCTGGGGCGGATAGTGTAACGGAATAAGCCACGAATTGACGCGAATTCTGGTTCGAAATTCGTGGCGGATCTGTAACTACTCAGCCTGTGCCGGTCGAGTAGCCCCGGAGCGCAGCTGAGGGGCGTATCGAGACCAAGCAGGCGGCTCGCGTGGTCTCGATACGGGCTCTCACGGTGTTCGAGCCCTACTCGACCGACGCTC
>JAFGOJ010000308.1 GCA_016926575.1 Anaerolineae bacterium
GTTGTCCTCTTCCGGGTCCTGCCGCCCAGGCTGAACGAACGTGAGCACCTGGGCCCTGATCTGCGTCTGTGTTATGCCCAGCCCTGCGAGCACCTGGGCGGCGACACCTTCCTTGTCCCGCAGGAGAGCCAGGAGGATATGCTCGGAGCCGACGTAGTCGTGGCCGAGGGCCTTCGCTTCTTCCCTGGCGTACTGCATCGCCCTCTCGGCGCGCGGCATGCGCGGCAGTGTGCTCCGGGTCACCGGTTCCGCGCCGGGGCGGACGAACCTGTTCACTTCCGCCCGCAGCGTGTCGATGTCCGCGCCGAGATTCACCAGGACCTTCGCGCTGACGGCATCCTCCTGGCACGCCAGAGCCAGCAGGATGTGCTCGGTGCCGACGTACGCGTGATTGAGTCGTCGCGCCTCCTGCTCGGCCACCGATATCACCTTCTCGGCCCGCGCCGTCAGCGGCAGCACTCCCGATGCGTCCGTTTCGCTCACCTGCGGCGTTCCATCCTCCAGCCCCGCTTGGGCGTCGACCACGACGTTGGTCTGGTATCCAGGCTTCAGAGAGACGTTGCGGAACGTCACCCAGGTCCAGGGACGGGTCTGGAACTGGAATTCGGCAATCTCGCTCGTGGCGATATTCTTGAAGTGGGCGGCGGTTTGCCGCGCTCTGCCGGCCCGGCCCATCTCGATTGGCGAAGCAACCACCGTACGGCCATCCTTCATGATCGCGACTACACGACAGGGGCGTTCGATGATATCATCGGTTACCGTGATGGTAATACCGTCGCCATCGGAGACGATGGCCTGGGAGAACATCACGCCGCCGAGCGACGTGCCACGCGTGCTGTGCGACTGGCCGTTGGTGTCGGCGATTGTTTCCCAGGGTTCGGCTGCGACACCGACCAGCAACTGACATTCCTGCAGATCGTTCGGCAACGACGTCGCCAGCCAGTGCAGTCCGTTCAAACCGGTTCCGTTGCTCCCTGAGCCTTCGGGCTCGGTCTTCATGGTGACCGCCGCTCCGTCGGGCAGAGCGTACAGGCGCACCGCAAACTCATAGGCGGTTTCCGATGCGTTGGGATAGACATTCCCATCGGTCTTCCGATGGGGCGCTTCGTCCAGCGAAGAACCGTCGGGCCGCCACCATTCGCGCCCGGCACTGGGATGGGTACAGACCCCGAGCAGTTCCACCGTCACGCCACCGGGGAGCATCGCCCTGCGTCCAGGTGAATCTGTGTGCGGTTCGGTGTTCTGTATTTCTTCATCCCCAAGAACGGGGTAGGTCTTCTCGTGCAGGACTTCGGCATCGGGCGGCAGAAATGACACGGATCGCAGTGTGCGCGTCCGGGCGTCGCGGCATTTGGCCAGGCGGATTCGAAGGGTACCGTTATGGGCAAATCGCGGATAGCGGACAACGTAGGTCAGCGTGCCTTGCCAGTTCGCAGGGACGCGCAAGACCTCGGTGCGCGCCGAAGCACCGGGCGAAAAGGCACCCGCAACGGTCCCGGCATCTGCGTAGTACTCCAGGCCCAGATAGCTGTCCTTTGGTGAAGTGTTCTCGACGTCTACCCGAAGGAACGTCTCGTTCATTTGCACGAGGCGCCTGCCGTCAGGGGCAGGCATATGAAGCGAACGAATCGTCAAATGGCCGGCGGTATCGGACACATTGAGGATTTCGTCGATGCCCTTGACCTGCACACCGCGTCGTTGGGCTCGCGCCATGGGCAATAGGACGGCAGCGGTGGCAACAATGGCGATCAGGCCGACGACGCCCAGCTTCGCGGACTTGGGGAAGGGGCGGGCGAGGATGTGCTGGATGCGGCTGCGGAGGGCGCTTTTGGATTCGACGACGCCGATCAGGCGCAGGCTCAGGGCCGGTCGTCGCTGGAAGGCGAGTTTGGCGATGTGCAGCAGGGTTTCGGGGTAGTCGCGGGCGGTTTCGCCCATGGCGACCAGTACCGCTTCGTCGACCGCCTGCTCGCGGGTGCGGCGGATCATCGCGTTGGCCAGCCAGAGAAGCGGGTTGTAGAAGTAGACGATTTGCAGCAGTGTCTGAACGAGATTGATCCACAGGTCGCCCCGCTTGATGTGCGCCAGCTCGTGCAGCAGCACCGCCTGCAAATCGTGCGGCTGCAATCGTGGCGCAAGGCTCTGCGGAATGAGGATTACCGGCCGGAGCAAGCCGCAGACAGCGGGACTCGTCGCGTTGGGTGAGATGCGCATCGCAATCGGCCGGGCTACCCCCATCCGACGGCGACACTGATCCAGAGCGGCCTGCAATCGCGGCGTCCCGGCGCGCCGGGACTGGGCCATCAGCCCTCGAACGAACCACGCCCGCTGCAACAGCAACAGCAGCAGAGCCAGCACAACCGCTGCCCAAGCCAGCAGAAGCAAAGCCTGCCAACGGATCGTAGGGCGAGCGTCCTCGCTCGCCTTGTCGTGCGGGGACGCACGACCTACAACCTCGGCCGCCGGAAGAGACAGTGGCGCGCGCACCTGTTCTGGAAATGCCATGTCTGGAACAAAGCCTATGGCGGTGGCACTATCACGCAACGCACCATCTCCAACCCGTTCGGCAGGCTCGGGAGCCGGCGATTCCTGGAGGCTCGCCGTTGGCGGCTCCAGCGTCCCGCCCAGCCAGGCGCCGATGCTGACGGGCGAGCCCAGCGAGGGGGGCAGGACGAGCTTGACGAGCACCAGCATCCAGACCCAGTAGCGAAAGACCGCCCGGACCCGCCGACGCAGCAGCACGTCGAGCGCCAGCAGGATCAGAATCAGCACGCTGGACTGGATGAACATGGGCAGCGCGGACTCCACGAACGTCCGCCCCGCTGCGTTGATCGTCTCGACAATCGCGTTCATGACAACACCTCCACATCCAAAGATGCTCGCTGACGCGTTTTGTTACATCCACGCTACCTTCCGCACCCTCCTTTTTCGCGGCGGCGCTTCTTTCGAATCATGCTCTCCAGGTCGGCCAGCTCCGTGTCGGAGAGCGTGTGGCTTTCAAGCAGGAACTGCATCATGGGGGTGAATGCCCCGCCGAAGGCCCGGGTCAGCGTCCTGGCCACCTCGCGCTTGCGGGCCTGCTTCTGCGTGACCGCCGAGCGGTAGAGGATCAGGTTGCGGATGCGCTCGGTGCTGAGCAGGCCCTTGGCGACCATGCGGTCCATCAGGGTCTTGACGGTGCTGTA
>JAFGOJ010000309.1 GCA_016926575.1 Anaerolineae bacterium
CGATGGGCGACGTGCGGCGGGCGGTAGCCCGCTCATCCCCCCATACCTTGACTGCTTCTCGGGGGCTCACCGCCTGGCATACCGCGACCGGTTCTTGCTTTCCCTTCACCTTGATGGGCTCCAGATCGTGGCAGACGAACTCCTCGGTCGCCGCGCGCGCCGTGCGCTGGTCTAGCAGAACCTCGCCGAGGGCAGCGGCCTGCATCAGCCGCGCCGAGAGGTTGACCACGTCGCCCATCGTGGTGTACTCGCGCCGCCACTCCGCCCCGACCTGTCCGGCGAAGACGTACCCGGAGGCGATGCCGATGCGCTGTTCGGTAATGAACGGCAGGTCCGCACCTCGTTGCTGCAGCGCCAGGGCGCACCCAACCGCGCGTTCTTCGTTGTCCTCGTGCGCCACTGGCGCGCCGAAGATGATGTGCAGCAAGCTGCCCTTGTCTCCGGTCGTCACGCGGTTCAAGCGCCCTCCGTACCGGTGCACGATCTCCTGCGCCCCGGTAAAGTAGCGGTGCAGCTTCGACCCGGCCTCGGGGTCCTGCGTGTAGTCGATGCCGGCGAAGTTGACGAACATACTGGTGACCCGCCGGTGCTCTCCGACGAACTCGCGCTGCCCCTCTACGATGCGCTCGTACACCGTCGGCGGCAGGTAGGGTACCAGCCGCTCGATGGCGCGTTCGATCTCGGCCGCGCTCAACGTCTCCCAGGCGATGCTCCCACCCTCGAGCGGGTGGGCCGGCCGGTCGAGCCCCTCGATCAACAAAAAGCCCTCGCGGTTCTCTCCGGTGACCAGTCTCAGATCGTGCACCGTCCTCTCGGTGCTCTCTAAGCACGCCCCGTCGATCACGACCTCTCCCGCCGAGGCGTGATGCTCGGCTTGAGACATTCTGTCGAGGGGCGTGCCCGCGAGGACGTATTCCAGCCCTTCGTCGACGCTGCCGACGGACAGGGAGAGCACCTTTCCGGCGCTGATGCCGATCTTCATCCGCAGTTGAAACGTTTCCCCACGCGTCTCGACGGCCTGGAACGCCCCCATTCTTTCCTGCATCGTCAGCGCGCAAGCGCACGCGCTCAGCACGCACCGGAAGATGGGGGCTTCGTCCAAGGCGTCGGAAGCCGGGCGGCAGGCGAACGCGCACGTGATCGCGTCTCCGCCGAATTTGATGACTTGACCGCCGTATCTGTGGACCAGGTCGATCATCGCGGTGAAGTAAGCGCTGAGGACACGCGTCAACTCCTCAGCACCCTCCTTGCCCAAGCGGGCCAGGTTCTCGGACATCGCCGTGAAGCCCGAGACGTCGGCGAAGAGCAGCGCGGCCTCCACGTGCTCCGCCTGCTGCATCGCAGCGCTCGTTTCGGCAGCGAGAGCCTGGCCCACGACGCGCTGTGGGACGTATGCGGCAATGGATTGCAGAATCGAAAGCCTGGTCTGCGTCATAACGATCTAGCTTTCCCTGATCACGATGGGCAGGAAGATGTCCGTGCCGCCCATCACTCCCATGCGTGACATGACCCCCATCCGCGAGAAGTGGTTCACCTTCCCGGTCGCCACCATGCCTTCCAGGTCGACAAAAACGTCGTCCAGCGGAACCCATTCTTCGCGCGCCGTGGAGTAGAAGAGGACCTGGATGTCCTCCGCCGTTGCATCCTCCGGTATGCTCGCTGCGTTGAGGGGGAAGATCAGCCGCACGTCTTTGTTGAAGTTCTCGGTAATCAGATTGCCGTCGCTGTCGCGCGCTTCCAACTCGTACGCGAAGCCGATGACGAACTGGCCGCCGGGCACGGCGATTTCCGGCGTGGCGCACACTTCCACCGTGCCGCTCACCGGCATCGTTCCGGCCGGAATCTCCACGACCGGCGCGGGTAGGTCGCTCCGCCCGGGCAGGACGATGCGCTTGAACTCGGACGCGTCGAAGGTCCAGCACGCGGGGTTGGGCAGGGCGTAGCCGGGACGCCAGAGGGTCAGGTTGACGCCGCTGACGTCGCTCGTGCCCACGTCGACGACCTGCTCCGAGCTGTGGTAGTAGGTGTTGTTCGCGGGGTCCTCGTACACGGCCCACAGGTGCCAGGTGCCGGAGATGACGCCCATCGCGTAGCCGCTGCCGGGCGTGCCGACGACGTGGTTGAACGCCCCATCCTCCGACCGGCCGAAGACGTGAATCTCCGCAGTGCTGGGCAGCGCACCCGGCGGGAGCACGCTCAGCCCGCCGCTGACCAGCAACCCGCCGCGCAGGCGGAACACCAGGTTGAGCGGATTCTGGTCCATCGACGACCACGCCACGCGCTGCGGCGGGAAGTGCGTCTCGCTCAGGTCGGGCGTGGCGTGAACGCCCACGACGTACGCGCCGGGCAGCACCGGGATGGCGACGTAGCCGTCAGCGTCGGTCTGCGCCTCGAAGTACAGTCCCTCGGTGCGCGTGCCCGCCACCCCCTCTGCGTAGGCCCAGGCGTGCGGCACGACTGCGCCCCTGAGGCCGTCTTGCGTGACGAATCCGGTGATGACTTCACTGAGCGGCAGGACCGGCAGGGTGTGTGAAACGGTCGAAGCGGCATCCGGGACGTAGACCGCTTCCCAGCGTGCCGTGGGGGAGACGACGTAGCCTGAGCTCGGGTCGACCCAAAAGCCCACGGTCCACATCGCCGGGCCTGTCACGCTCAAGTGGTAGGATGGTCTGCCGGGCCGGATGATGGCCCCGGCCCAGTTGCCGCCAGCGTCGCGGGCGAAGACCGCCGCGCGGGCCTCAACGCACGGGGCACTGTCGGGTTGTGTGGCGTCCTTCAGGCAGCCGGTAATCTCTGCATCGGCTCGAAGCAGTTGGAGGTTCACATCGCGCACCGTCTGCCCGGCCCCGGCGTAGACCTGCGCGGGCACGTTGGCCCCGTGGACGTAGCCGCCCAGCGGCAGCCACACGTTGACGGTGTAGGTATAGCCGCCGATGACGCGCAGGTCGAAGGTGCCCCCATTGACCCGCCCGTCGTCGATGAAGAGGCAATCGCCGTCCGCGTTGCAGATTTCAGCATAGACGAAGGCACCGATGTCGTCGGTGATGACCTTGCCGAGCGCATCGACGACGACGCCGTGGATGGCGGCGTCGCGGCGGCGCAGGTAGAAGTCGACGTCCGTGATCACGGTTCCGCTGCTCAGGTAGCCTTCCCGCTGCTGCGGCGGAATGACGAAGAACTGGTCCGCCTGGTCCGGCGTGAGCAGCGGCGCGACGTGAGCGTAACCGGGGTGCAGGTCCACCGCATAGTTGCCGGCGTCGTCGGTCAACGCGCCGGTGCGGTCGCCCTCGTCGGTCCAGGCCGCCACGTTCACCCCGCCGGCGCCTATGCCCGTGGCAGAGATGA
>JAFGOJ010000310.1 GCA_016926575.1 Anaerolineae bacterium
CACAATGACTCTACTGAAAAAAGCCATCAACCACCAAGAGCACAAAGGACACAAAGAAAAAGAGTAAGGAGTTGCATGAGATTGTCCGAGAACTGGCGCGAAGAACAAAAGAATCTTAAGGCGACTATTAAAAATCTTTGTGCTCTTTGTGCTCTTTGTGGTCGTTTCTTGGAAAGGACTGTGAATGGTGGGTATGCAACGTGTAGACTACGTGTTTCCCGGTTCGGTTGAGGAGGCGGTGGGGATGTTGGAGGACGGGAAGGCCGGCGCGCGGATCGTTGCCGGTGGCACGGACGTGCTGCCCGACCTGCGCAAGGGCAGGCTCGGTCCGTGCATGCTGGTCGACGTCACCCGCATTCCCGGGCTGGACCGGATTGTCGTGACCGACGAGCACGTCGAAGTGGGCGCGGCGGTGACGTTTGCGGCGCTCAAGGCGTCGCCCTACCTGCGTCAGCACGTCCACGCGCTGGCCGACGCGGCGGCGTCTGTGGGAGCGCAGGCGATCCAGAACGCGGCGACGTGGGTGGGCAACATCGTGCAGGCCATGCCCGCCGCCGACGGGGCGGTCGTTGCGGTGGCATTGGGGGCGGAGGCGCGGGTGGTCGATGCGGCGGGTGCGGCGTGGCGGGCCGTGGAGACGCTCTTCCGCGGGCCGGGGCGCTCGGAGATCGATCCCACGCGCCAGTTCGTGACGCACGTTCGCTTCCCGCGCCCGGCGGGGGCGTGGGGCACGGCCTGGGGCCGCATCGGGCGGCGGCCGTCGCTGGTGCTGCCGATCCTGAACTGCGCGGTGGTGGTGGGCCTGGACGCGAAGAGGGCCGTGATTGACAGTGCGGCCATCGCGCTGGGGCCGGTCGCGCCGTGCCCGATGCGTGCGTGTGCGGCGGAGGCGTTTCTGGTGGGGCAGACGCCCGGGCCGGAGGTCTTTGCGCACGCGGCGGAACTGGCACGGGACGAGTCCAACCCGCGCGACAGCCCTATGCGCGCCTCGCGCGCCTACCGTCTTGAGGTGATACCGCCGCTGGTCAGCGATGCGCTCGGACTGGCTGTGGCACGTGCAATAAAATCTAGCCACGAATTGACACAAATTAACACGAATTGAGGCAACTGCTTAGCCTGCCCGCTGGCGAGTCATTGCGAGGGCGCGCAGCGCCCGAAGCAATCTCCACGATGCGGGTTGGGGATTGCTTCGCCGCCCGCAACCCCCCCACTTTTGAGAAGATACAGCCAAAATATTACAAGGAGTGTGAGATGATCTTACAGAGCAACTATTCGGAATTCAAATCCCCTCAATTTAGGATGATGTCGCCTGACCAGGTGGAGCGGTTGCACTTCGCCAGCCTGGAGATCCTGGATCGGACGGGCGTGTGCTTGTACGAGGAGGAGAGCCTGGAGTTGATGCGCAAAGCCGGCGTCCACATCTCCGAGGGCAATCGCGTGCGCATCCCGCCCGGCCTGGTCGAGTGGGCGTTGTCGATCGCGCCCAAGCGGGTGGTGCTGTGCGACCGGGACGGCAAGCGTGTTATGCCGCTGGAGCGGAACAACGTCTTCTTCGGCACCGGCTCGGACTGCCCCTACGTGCTCGACCACCGCACCGGCGAGCGGCGGATGGGGACGCTCAAGGACATCGAGGAAGCGACCCGCGTCTGCGATGCCTTGCCCAACATCGACTTCCTGATGTCCTTCTGCATCGCCTCGGACCTGGAGCAAGCGACGGCGGACCGCTACCAGATGCGGGCGATGCTCATGAACAGCACGAAGCCGATTCTCTTCGTCACCACCGAGTTCGAGGGCTGCATCGACGTGGTCAAGATGTGCGAGGCTGTGGCCGGGGGCGAGGAAGAATTTCGCCGCAACCCCCTCGGTGCGCTCTACATCAACGTCACCAGCCCGCTGCGTCACAACAAAGAGGCGTTGCAGAAACTGATGTTCATGGCGGGCAAGGGACTGCCCACGACCTACACCCACGTCGTCCTGCGCGGGATGAACGGGCCGGTCACCGCGGCGGGCGCGATTGCTTTGTCCAACGCGGGCGAACTGGCGGGGTTGGTGCTGGCGCAGTTGAAGCGCGAGGGCGCGCCGGTCATCCTGACCGGTGGCGTCAACGACATGGCCGACATGCGCTCGATGGCCGACGTCTACGGCGCGCCGGAGAATCGGGTGCTGCTGGTCGAACTGGCGCACTACTACGGCCTGCCGATCTTCGGGCTGGCGGGTGCCAGCGATGCGAAAATCCCCGATGAGCAGGCGGCGGCCGAGGCGGCGTTCTCCTTGATCCTGGAGGCGATGAGCGGCGCGCAGATGATGCACGACGTCGGCTATCTGGAGGGCGGGCGCTGCAACTCGCTCGAGCAGGTCGTCATCTGCGACGAGCTGATCAACTACGTCAAGCGCTTCATGACCGGCTTCGAGGTCAACGAAGAGACGCTGGCGCTGGACCTGATCGACCAGGTTGGTCCGCACGGCGACTTTCTGGCGTCGAAGCACACGCGTGCCAACTACAAGAAGGACTGGTATCCCAGGCTGATTGACCGCAGCAACTACGACAACTGGAAGGCGGCGGGCAGCAAGACCTTGCGCCAGCGGGCGTGCGAGCGGGTTGAGGAGATTCTGGCGACCCACGAGCCGAAGCCGTTGCCGCCCGACGTCCAGCGGGCGGTCGATGCGATCGCTGAGGGCGCGCAGGGGTAAGGGGGGCGAGTAGAATCACCGCGAAGGCGCAAAGAACGCACAGCTTTCTTTGCGCCTTTTGCGTTCAGATTCTCTTGTTCTTTATGCTGGTTTCCGGGCAATCTCGCGCAACTCCTTATTCTCTTTCTTTGTGTCCTTTGTGCTCTTTGTGGTTGATGGCTTTTTTCAGGAGAGTCGCCGATTATCCTTCGTAGAATCCCTGCGGGCGGAGTGCCTCGAAATCGCCCGCGGCGACCAGGTAGCGGCGGACGTCGACGCAGAGGTGGCACTTGCCGGCGTACCCTTCCGGCAGGGGCTGATAGCCGTACATCTCTTGAGCCATCAGTGCCAATCCGTGCGGCCCGTGTTCGATCAGGATGTCGATCAGCGGCGGGTATTGTTCGGCCTGGAAGTCTGCGATGAGTTCAGGCAGGGTGTGCCAGTCGCCGAGTGCCAGGCCACCGCAGAAGCTGGGGATGACGTTCCCGTACAGGTCGAAGTGGGAGTGGGGGGCGTAGAGCATCTCGCTGAGGCAGGAGGTGCGGGCGAAGGCCGCCAGCGGGCGTTTGGGGATCAGGTGGCCCAGCGCGTACCCGGCGCGTCCGCCGGAGAGGACGCCGTAGCCGTGCCACAGCAGTTGACCCAGCTCTTCGGCGTCGAAGTGTTCTTCGTACTGTGAGAGAGGCGTTGGGCGGGTGACGTCGAAGGCCTGGATCACGTCGAGGAAGCTGGATTGGTAGATGATGGTGCGTTGGGGGCCGAAGGTCGCCAGCGCGGCGCGGATGGCGCGCAGGGTGCGGATGGGGGGGATGCGCTCGGCGTGGAAGGGCGAGCAACTGATGAGCACCATCTGCATCCCGGCGTCTTGGAGGGCTGCGAAGCGCTCGGTGGTGGCGGCCTCGTCGAGGCACCACGCGGCGCTGGTCTCGACGTAGCAGGTGATCCCCAGGTCCGCGGCGATGCGCGTGCCTTCGAGCAGCAGGTCGAAGTGGAGGAACGGCTCGCCACCCGTGAGGTGAACCTTGGGAGGCTGCGGCCAGAGGGTCACGGCGGTCAGAGCGTCGCGCAGGGTCTCTATCGACATCGCCTCGTTCGAACGGTGCGGGCCGCAGTTGTAGAGGCAGTGCTTGCATCCGCCGTGGCAGCGGTAGGTCAGGATGATGCCGACGTCGTCGGGATATAACGAGAGCATAGGTTGTGTCCTTTTAGGGTCTTCAACGCATGGGCATTATACCACATCCCAGGCAGTGGGCGATGGTGCTTTCGAATGCGCTTGGCTTGACGGCGGGTGCGGTGTATACTTGCATTATTGAACGGCGCTCACTTTTTGGAGAATGATCGATGGGGTTTGCAGCGGTTTTTGCCATTGTCGTTGGGGTAGGGATGATAGGTCAGTGGGGCGTTTCGTACGTGTCGAAACAGATTCCGGAACTTGCTTCTGAGCCGATCCGGATAGCGTTTCATCTCGTCGCGGAGATGGCGACGGCCTTGTGCTTGATCGGCGGGGGGATTGGCCTTCTCACCCATCAAGGGTGGGGGCGGGAGGTCTTTCTCGTCTCGATGGGCATGCTGTTCTACACGGCCATCGTCAGTCCGGGCTACTTTGCGCAGAAAGGCCAGTGGCTGTGGTTGGGGATGTTCTCGGTCTTGATCATTCTCGGTTTGGTGAGCGTGTTCGTCGTTATCTAGCTCGGTTGTAACTGCTCAGCTTACGCTTCGCAGTTACGGCCGGATGAGCGCCTATTTTCTAAGCAGTCGCCACGGCCCCTTCGGGGCCACCACAAAGGGCAGAAAATTACCGCTGTATTTAAGACGTCATTCCCGCGCAAGCGGGAATCCAGTTTACGTACA
>JAFGOJ010000311.1 GCA_016926575.1 Anaerolineae bacterium
GCCATAATCCGCGCACCGGCCTTGCTGATCGAGTCCTGGCCGTCGGGCTGGTACTCGGGCGAGAAGCGCACCGGGGAGTCACCGATGATCTGCTCGCGGGTGCAGCGGTAGATTTCCAGCGTCTTGGCGTTGCAGTCAATGAACCGGTCGCCGCGCATCAGGAAGATGGCGTCGTTGGCCGATTCGAACAGCGTGCGGAAGTGCGCTTCGGTCTTCTGCACCTGGGTGAACAACTCGGCCGTCTGGAGCGAGGTCGCCACCTGTCCGGCCAGGCTGCGGAAGGTATCGCGGTCGACCTCGGTGAAGCGGTTGGGTTGGTTGGCCTGCAAGTCGAGCACGCCCAGCACCTTGTCGCTCACCACCAGGGGGATTGCCAGCTCGGAGCGCGTCTGGGGCAGCAGCGGGTTGGGCATGAAAGCGGGTTCCTGTTCCGTATCGCTCACCAGCACAGACGCCTTGGAGCGCGCGGCTTGGGCCACCAGGCTCTGTTCGGCGTCCAACGGGATGGTGTGCCGGCGCTCTTTCAGCACGCGGCCCACCTCGCCGGATCCGATCTGCATTCTTAGCATGTGTGCGTCTTCGTCCAACAGGTAAATGTGTGCGTGATAGAGGCCGAAGCGGCTCTGGAGCAATTCGACCACTTCTTCGAGGAGTTCGTCGGGGTCGAGGATCGTTGCCAGCCGCCGGGCGATGTCGGCCGAGGTGCGGAGTTGGTCGGTGAACAGGCCCAGCGCTTCCGTGCGCCGGGTGACCTCTTCCAGCAGCGCGTTGTTCTCGAAGAGGATCACCGTCTGATCGGCGATAGTCTGGAAGAGGGCGATCGTGGAGGGGCTAAAACGGCCCGGCGTGCGGTCCTGCACGTCGAGCACGCCGATGACGCGGCCTTCGCGCCGCAGCGGCACCACCAACTCGGAGCGGGTCTCCGGCAGGAGCGGGTTCGCCATGAAGCTGGGGGAACGGGTGACGTCGTCCACCAGCACCGGTTCGCCGGTGTGGACGGCCTGAGTGACCAGGGCGGTGGCGTCGAGGGGGATGCGGTGCTTGCGTTGGAGGAGTTGGCGGCCGGCGTAGCCGGTGGACTGGCGCAGCACGGCGGCCTGCTCGCCCTCGTCGACCAGGTAGACCTGGGCGTGGTAGAGGTCGAACTGGTCGCGGATCAGGTTGACTACCAGGTCGAGCAGTTCGTCGGGGGTGACGCGTTCGGTGGCGGCGAGGGTGACGCGCTGGCTGGCTTCCAGTTCGCGCGTGCGCTCGACGAGTTCGACTGCGCCGCGTCGGGCGCGGTCGATGCTGGCGTTCAGGCTGTCGATGTTCAGGTAGAGCAGGACACTGATGAAGGCGAGGAACGCGTCGATGGTCACCAGGCCACTCACGCTAACGATGTTGCTGAAGTCGGTCTCGATCAACCCGCCGAGCTCGCCGTAGCCAACCGCGGTGACGGTCAACAGCGACAGCGATCCAAAGGCGAGGATGCCGTGTTTGCCGAGCAGCAGGCCGGCCAGCGCGATCATCACCGGGTAGATGAACGCGGCTTCGTCGCGGATGCCGGAGGTCACCACGAAGTACGTTGCCGCAGCGTACGCCATCAATGGAATGGCGATACGGGCGACCATCAGATGGCCGCGCAGGGTCAGCCCCAGCAGCACGACGGAGACGACGAAAACGATCACGGACAGATAGATGACGGCACCCAATCCGCCGAAGAGGTTCGTGATCCCCAGCACGACCGAAACCAGCAGCACCGTGGCGAGCACGACGTACAGAATCACCTGCAGGCGGCGTGTCTCTTCGTCTTGACCCTCAGGCGGAGCAAAAAACTGTCTTATACGTTCCAACATTCATCTTCCTCCTCGATCAAAATTACAGGGCGTGCCGGGCCGTCAGGCGGTCGGCCAACGCCAACAGGGTGCTCATTGCCACGGGTTTTTCGAGGAAGAAGTCGGCTCCCATCTCCTCGCAAATCTCCCGGTAGCGGGATTCCCCCGAAATCATGACCACGTGGGCTCCGCTGGTGAAGAGTTCGTTGGCATAATCGCGCAGCAGATCGGTGCCGCGTTGACCGCCCATGTTGATGTCGCAGAAAAAGATCGCGACGGGGACTTGATCCAAAATCTGACGCGCGTCCTCGACGGTTGCGGCGTCGTACACCTGGTAGCCCGATTTTTCGAGGGTTTTGCAGTACAGCCGGCGCAGTTGGTCGTCGTCCTCCATCACCAGAACGGAGGGGGGAGTTGACGAACCGGGCAGTGGCGTTTCGGCCACCTTGGAGACATCGTTGGCCTGCGCGAAGCGTTGGATCGTCGGCAGCAGTTCGGTGCGCATCTGCGCTTTGGGGAGGAACGCATCGGCCCCGGCCTTCATCGCGGCCTGGCGGAAGTGGTCACTGTTCATCGCGGTGAGGGCGATGATTTTGACCCCGGGCGCGGCATTTCGCAGCAGCGGGATGGCCTCGAAGCCCGACATTTCCGGCATGGCCAGGTCGATCAAGATGATCTGCGGGCGCAGCTCACTGATGCGCGCCAGCGCCTCGCGCCCATCTCGGAGCGTGCCGACGACGACGACCCGTTCATCGGTCGAAAGGAACTCCGAGGTGCCGTGCAGGAACATCTGGTTATCGTCAATGAGCATAACAGAGATTGGTTCCATAGGATACTCCGCGGAATGAAACTGGGGCAGCATGACTCTGCCCAGAAATAGTATACACAATCGAGGCGAGCGTTAGAAGCGTATAAACCGCGGATTTTTGGAGCGGGTGGGGCGCGAGAAACTACGGAAACGGGGCGCGTTTTATCCGTAGAAACTACGGAGGTGGATGTCGCCGACTTGCGTTCATGGGTAGGAGAGCGAAGCGATGTACCCTACTCCAGCAGGTTGTGCTCCTGTGCGTAGCGCACCAGGTCGACGCGCCCCTGAGCGCCCAGCTTCTCCATAATATTGGCCCGGTGCGTCTCTACGGTGCGCACGCTGAGGGTGAGCAGCTCGGCGGCCTGCCGGTTGGTGTGCCCGCGTGCGATCAGGCGCAGGACGTCGATCTCGCGGGGGGTCAGTTGTTCGACCAGAGCCGTGTCGGCAGGTGGGGGGGATGGGGCCTGCTGCAGCAGTGCGTGGGTCATCGACGGGTGGACGTAGAGCTCGCCGCGGTGTACGGCGTGGATGGCGGTGATCAGCTCCGACTCGATGGCGCGCTTGACGATGTACCCGGACGCACCGACGCGAATCGCTTCGCGCAGCAGGGCCACGTCTTCGTGGACGGTGAGGATCAGCACGCGCGCGTCGGGGTGGGCCGCTTTGAGCTGGCGGGTCACTTCGATGCCGCTGGCGTCGGGCATGCTGACGTCGAGCAGCACCACGTCGGGTTGCCGGGCGAGGACCAGGCGCAGCGTTGTGTCGCCGTCGGAGGCCTCCCCCACCACCGTCATGTCGGGTTCGGCGTCCAGCAGCGCGCGCAGGCCGGCGCGCAGCACGCCGTGGTCGTCAGCGACCAGGATTCGAATCGCCATGCGGCACCTCCACCACCATTGTCGTCCCTCGTCCGGGGGTGCTCTCGATTGTCCATGTCCCGCCCAGCATCTGAGCCCGCTCGCGCATCCCCACCAGCCCCAGCCGCTTTTGTTGAGCCACACCGGTGTCGAACCCGACGCCGTTATCCTCGACGACGACCACCACGCGGTCGCCGCGCTGCTCCAGGAGCACGTCGACTTTGGAGGCCTGCGCGTGGCGCGCCACGTTGGTCAGCGCTTCTTGCACCACGCGGTAGAGGGCCGTCTCCATCTCTGGCGGCAGCCGGTGTTCCTCCAAGCCGACGACGGCGAGTCGGGCATCGATGCCGTATTGGTTGATGACCGTGTCGATGTACTGCTCCAGGGCCGGGATCAAGCCCAGGTGGTCGAGGGCGGCGGGGCGCAAGCGCACCGAGAGGCGGTGCAGGTTCTCCAGGAGCGTTTCGATCATGCCCTCCAGCGTCCTGGCGCGGGCGATGACGGCTTCGGGATCGCCTGCCTCGCGTTCCATCATCCCCAGAGCCAGGAGCAAGTAGGAGAGGGATTGGCCGGCCTCGTCGTGCAGCTCGCGCGCCACCGAGGCGCGCTCGGCTTCCTGGATGTCGACCAGGTTGCGCGAGAGGGCCCGTAACTGCTCGTGGGCCGCGCCGATCTCTTCGAACAGGCGGGCGTTTTCGATGGCGATCACGGCGGAGGCGGCCAGCGGTTCCAGCAGTGCCAGGTGGTCGGCGTTGAAGTGGTTGGGTTCCGTATGGACGGCCTGGAGCACGCCGACGACGTTGCCCTTGAACGACAACGGGACGCTGAGGATGGAGCGCGACACCCAACCGATACTTTCCGCGACGCCTGGGAAGTGGCGCGCGTCTTGCTGGGCATCGGTGATGATCAAGCTTTCGCTGTGTTGGGCCACCCAGCCGGCCAACCCGGTTCCCGGCGGCAAGCGCAAGCCGCGCATCGCGTCGCCATGGAGACCCGCGGCCCGGCGGACGACCAGCTCGCCCGTGTCCGGGTCGGGCAGCCAGATCGTGATGGCGGCAATGTTCAGCAGGCGGCGCGCTTCTTCCAGCACAACCTCGAACACGTGCTCTTGATCGAGTGTGGAGCTGAACGCCCGGCTGGCCTCGTTGAGCAGCGCCAGCGTGCGGTTGCGCTGTTCCATATCTCGCGCGTGTTGCTGGGCCTGCTCGTGCAACTGGGCCTGGTGCACGGCGAGGGCCAGTTGCCCGGCCACGCGGCGAGCGGTGTGCAGGTGGTCGGTGGTCAGTGTGGTGGCGTCGCGCACGGCGATGACCATCGCGCCGATCAATTCGTGGTGGACGAGCAGCGGCACGTGGCAGGCCGCGCGTGCGCCGATGGCGTAGAGCGTTTCGCTCAGCGGGTCGCGTGTGGGGTTCAATTCGGCGATGTGGCACAGGTTTTGCTGCAGGCGTTCGACGACGTGGCTGAAGGTCTGCTGCTGTTCGAGCGTCAGCTCAAATCCTCTTCCTAAGTCCACCGGTTCGTCTACGTCGGCGGCCAGGAAAGTGATGTGCTCATCCGACGGGGTTGCCACGGCGATGACGACCCCCAGGCAGGGCACCAACTGGCGCACGTAGTGCAGGGCTACTTGCGCTATCGCCCGTGGCGATTGAGCGGCGATCATGCCGTCACTGATTTCGAAGAGCAATTGGAGTTGCTCGGTGTAGCGGCGCAGGTTCGCGTCGGCTTGTTTCTGCGCGGTGATGTCCTGCACTGTGCCGATGGCCGCAACGGCCCGGTCCGTCGCGTCGAACTCGACCTCGGCCCGCTCTCGCACCCACTTCTCTTCTCCGTCGACGACGATGCGGTGCTCGATGTCGTAGGGCGTGTGCCGCAGCGCGCTGTTCCAGGCCTGGTCGACGGTGAGCCGGTCGGCGGGGTGAATGTGTTGGAGGAACGTGGGGTACGTCATCGGTGTTCCTGGGGGGATGCCGAAGATGTGGTAGGCTTCGTCCGACCAGGTGAGCTGGTCGGTGAGGACGTCGATGTGCCAACTGCCGGTGTGGGAGACCTCTTGGGCGCGTTTGAGGGCGGCCGCGCTGGCGTGCAGCGCGGCGGTGCGTTCTTCGACGTGCCGTTCGAGTTCATCGCGGGTTTGTGCGAGTGCCAGCTCTGCCCGTTTGCGTTCGGTGACGTCGCGGGCGACGAGAATGCGGCCCGCCGGGCGGTTTCGCGCGTCGGTCAGGGGCGAGATACTCAGGTTGGCGTAGCGTTCTTCGCCGGCAAGGGTGTAGGTAATCTCCGCCTGCCCTTCCTGTACGTCCCGAAACCGGGCGATCAGGTCGGGCCAATTTCCGAGCACCACCTCTGCGGGCTGGCCCAGGACGTCCAAGGCGCGGTGGCCGAGGACACGCGCGGCGGCAGCGTTCAGGTCGACGATGCGCCGGTCGGCGTCCAGCACCATCACGGCGTCGCTCATATTTTCCACAACCACGTGGCGCGCCACGGGCACGAGGTCGAACAGGCGGTAGCGGAACAGGCCCCAGGCCATCACCAGATTGCCCACGGCGAAACCGAACGACGTCACGTCGCGGGGCAGGCTGGCTTCGATTTCCAGGAGGGACACCATGACGCCAGCGAGGGAAAAGAGCGCGCCGATCAAGATGGTGCCGATCTGGGCGCGGTAGACGTGCCGGGCAGCGACAAATTCGCGGAACAAGACGACAAACGTGTACACGATGATCCCGTAGATGAAGACCATGAATCCCCAAAAGGTGGGGGTGTAATCGTAACTCAGGACGTCGACCGGCGTGCCGGGGATGAGCCGGGCCTCGGGGCGGACGAGTCCGTGGAGAGGGTCGGTGTAGACGATGATCAAGAAGACAGCAGCCAGGAGGCTCAACGTCCACCATGTCAGTCTGGGGCGGGTCAACTCGCGGCGCGTGTATTGGAAGGCGAAGGCCAGGAACAGGATCGGGCCGGCGAACGTGCCAAAGAATTGGAAATTATCCCAGAAAACCTTGCCGTTCAGGGTGGGGCTGAGCAATTCGAGGATGAAGCCGAGCGTCATTGAAGCCTCGGTCAGCACGTAGACGGAGAACGGGGTCGCGCCGGGCACAGAACGGCGGCGGTAGGCGAAGATACCTACCGCTACGGATATCGCCAGCGATATGAGGTAAGGGATCAAATACGAGAGATACATACCCATCCTGTCCAGGTCAGGCGAGAGCCATGTTGTCACTATTCTACCACATTGTGGCGTACAGGGTATATCAGCCGCGTTACAACTCGGTAAATCGAGAGTCTA
>JAFGOJ010000312.1 GCA_016926575.1 Anaerolineae bacterium
AGAGTGATTCTGGGTAACTGCTCAGCTACGCTTCGCAGTTACCTCACTTCGTCGCGAAAGAGGGGGAGTGGGGGTTTTGCGGGCGGCTTCGCCGCCCGCAAAACCCCCACTTTCTCCCTTCGACGCGCCAAGCGGGTAACTGCCAGGCGCACAGCCTGAGCAGTTGCATTCGAACGTCAATTCGACCTCCGCCCGGCCCGCCAGGGTCACCCCCAGGGCGACGACGCCCGGAGCCACAGCGCGCACGTCCCGCCGGACGCCGTCGACGGTGGCCTCCAACACGCGCCACCCCTGCGGCAGCGTGAACAGAACGTCCCCGAACTGCTCGCCGGCCTTCTCCAACACCACCCGCAGGCTCGTCTCCGTTGCCTGCACGTCGGCGACCTCCGCCACGCCCTGGCAGACGTGGAACGTGGTCGTCAACAGGTCGGGTCGCTCGGCCAGCGGCTTGAACAGCAGCACCACGGTCTCATGCGGCTGGTGGCGGCGCAGCGTGACCGCGTCTCCGGTCGTGCCCAGGTAGCGCTGACGCCAGTAGTTGAAGACGTGGTACTGCCCTGGCGGGAGGTCCAGCTCGCTCAAGTGGACGGTGGTCGAGGTGGTCTCGTCGTCCCAGTTGACCAGCCCGGCCACCCACCAGCGGCCCCACTCCCGCTCGACGGGCAGCAGCAAACAGCGTGGCAGTTCGTTCTGGAACAGGTCGAGCGGGCGGGCGGAGAGGCCGGTGGGCGGCAGTGCCTGGCGCAGGTACTTCAACCGGCCCGGGCGGATGGAGGGCAGATTGTCGGAGTCGACCACCAGTCCCCCCAGGAGCGCGATCAACGCTGTGAGCGAGCGCATCTCGTTCAGCACCATGTCCAGCTCGTCGCCCCGCTGGCGCACCAGCAGGCAGTCGGGATCGTTGGCCCACAGCCTGCCGTGGAAGGGCGCGCGGGTGATGGCGTTGCGCAGGGCGCTCTCTGCCGAGGGCATCGACAGGTCGTGTCGCCAGAGGGGGTGCCAGTTCGGGTCGACGTCCGGCCCGATGCGCATTCCGTCCACCAGCCCCACGCACGGCCCCATCGGCGCGCCGCAGCCAAGCAGGAAAGCGTCGTCGCCGATGCCCTCGCGCACCGCTGTGACGCCACGGTAGAGCGCCTGGGCGCGCGTAGCGGCGGGGTCGTGGTGGCGGCCGGGGTGTGCCGCCGCAAAGATGAAGTCGATCTTGAAGAACGTCACGCCCCACACCTCGCGCATCTCCCGAAAGGTCTGGCGCAGCCAGGCCAGAGCCTGCGGATGGGTGCAGTCGAGCGCGTAACACGTCGTGCCCCAGTGGATCCAGCCGACCACCGGCTCGCCTGCCTCGTCCTTGAGGAACCAGTCGGGGTGGGCGGCGAAGAGCTGCGAGTCTTCCGCCGCGCCAAAGGGCGCGGTCCAGATGCCCAGTTGGTGCCCGGCGTCGCGGATCGCCCGGGCCACCGGCAGCATCCCGGCGGGGAACTTGTCGGCGTCGATGGAGAGCCAATCGCCGATGGCGGTCTGGAACCCGTCGTCCAGCAGGATCACGTCTAGCGGCAGCGCGTGCTCGGCGATGGCGGCGACGTTGTCGAGCACGTCCTGGGCGCTGTTCTCGCCGTAGAAGTAGTACCACGTACACCAGCCGGTGGGGATGTGAGCGGGGACGCGGGCAGACATCTCCTGCCCGGCGGCCTCGGCCCACGCTTCGAGCAGCGCCAGCGGATCGTGGCCGGTCTTGAGCAGCAGCACCTCGGAGCGCACCGTCTCACCGGGCAGGAGCACCGCGCCGTCGAAGGTGCAGCGGGCGGTGAGGGCGGAACCGTCGGTACGCACCTGAATCTCGCTGAGCTGGTTGTGCGTCGTCACGAAGCCCGCCAGCAGGCTGGGGTGCCCGTCTGTCTGGGGGACGCGGCCGGCGACCACGGTGACCCATTCCGAGGCCAGCACCGCGTCGCTGTCGAGTTTGAGGTGCGGTTGGTGCGTGCGCTGGTACTCCGGCGTGCCCGGCTCGGTGTAGAGCGAGCGCTCCAGGTGGCGGGCCATGACCGGGGTCCAGGATCCCCACCCATGTTGGTAGACCGACAGCGCGCTGGCGGGCACGCCGAGTCCGGGGATGGCCGTGCCGACGTCCACCGCATCCAGCCGCAGCGGCACATCTCCCTGGTGGGTGACGACGAGCCAGGTACGGGCCTCGTCGGCGGTGGCTTGCCAGTGCCAGTCGACGTGCAGCCCGTGGGCCGAGGTGGCCTGCTCGGGCGTGTCCAGCCGCAGAGTATGTGCCGCGTCGCCCACGCGGTAGTGGACGGCGGCTTGCCTCTCTTGGCTCAACGGGATTGAGTGCGTCACGCAGTACCTCCCAGAGATGAATGGCTCATAAGGAGATTATAGTCGGCTGGGGGCAGGTGTCAATGGCTTATTTGAGTTTTCGCCATTTTGGTGTATGATACACCCTGCACGTCTACGTCACAGGAGGCAGACACTACAAATGAAGATCATTTTGACACAAACCGTTCACAACCTGGGGAAAGCTGGGGAGATTAAGGACGTCAATGCGGGATACGCGCGCAACTACCTGATCCCGCAGGGGTTGGCTACCCCGGCTACCCCGGGGGCAATCAATCAGTTCAAATCGGAGCAGAAAGCCGTTGCGAAACGCGAGGCGCGCCTGGCTGCCGAAGCGGCCGGACTGGTCGAGCAACTCAACGCGGTCACGTTGACCTTCGAGGCCAAGGCCGGCCCGACGGGGCGGCTGTACGGTTCCGTCACCACCGTCGATATGGCCGAAGCGTTGGAGCAGCAGACCGGCACGGCGTTCGACCGGCGCAAGATCATGAGCGATCCGCTGCGCGACGTGGGCACGCACGTCGTCCCCGTGGAAGTCGTGAAGGGCGCCATCGCACAGATCAAGGTGGTCGTGAAAGCTGAAGGCGGGGAGGCTGGCGGTCAAGAGGCGCAGGAGCCCGCACCGGAGGCCTAGCAGCGGGCGAATGCATCCATGCAGAATATCGGCAAGTGGCTGCAAACAGCGCGTGAGGCGAAAGGCCTCACGCTGGACGACGTCGAGAACGTCACCAAGATTCGCAGTCGCTACTTGAAGGCGCTCGAATCGGGCGACTACAGCGCGATACCTGGGGGGGAAGCACAGACCCGCGGGTTTCTGCGGCGTTACGCAGGTCTGTTGGGCCTCCCGACCGACGAAGCCATCAGCCGGTACGAGCAAGAAACCACCGGCCGCGTGCCCGTCCTCACCGCGCCGCCACCCGAACCGGAGAAACCGGCCCCGTCCAGCTTCTCGCTGGACCTGACCCCCAGCCGCCTGGCCATGTGGCAGATTGCGGCCATCGCGGGGGTGGTGCTTTTGCTGGCCCTCGGCGGCTGGTGGCTCGTGTCGACTGTGTGGCCGGAAGCGGCCGCGCCCACCCCGACGCAGGTCGCGCAGGCCGGCACGGCGTGGCCCACGATCGAGGCGACGGCCAGCGTGATCGGGGCAGACGCGACCGGCGAGGCCGTCCCGACCTTCCCCGCCAACCCGGAGGGGGTCACGCTGACGCTGGAGCCCCAGGAGCACGTGTGGGTGCGGGTGACCGTCGACAGCGTGGTGGTCTTCGAGGGGCTACTCGCTCCGGGCGCGCCCCAGACCTGGATGGGTGAGAGCGTGGTGATGGTCGAGACGGGGAACGGCGCGGGGGTCGTCGCCGTCGTGAACGGACAGGTGCAGGGGCCTGTTGGCGGGCGGGGGCAGCTTTCTGCGCGCGGGTGGGACCTGCAAGGGGAAGTGAGCGTTTCGTCCCCGTAAAAACACACCCTCGACATAGCGGGCGCGATTCAATCGCGCCCGCTATGTCTAACCGAGCCTCTCTATTTCACGCGGCCGGCCTCTTCGAACCCGGCCGCGAGCGCTTTCAGATTGACGCCCTCGGTCCCTTTGGGGACGTGAGACCGCACCGCTGCTTCCAGCGACGGCCGGGAGACGATACCGGTCAGCCCGGCGAGCAGCCCCAGCGCCGTGACGTTGGCGGTGATCTCGCGGCCGGTGGCATCCTGCGCCAGTTGGGTGATCGGCACGCGGATCGCCTCCGTCGTCGGGGCGCGGCTGACGTGGTTCGAATCCAGGATCAACAGGCGGCGCTCCTTCATCTGATCTGCGTACCGGTCGCACGCCTCTTGGCTCATGCAGAGCAGGACGTCGGCCGAGATGACTTTGGGGTAGTCGATCTCCGCGTCGGAGATGATCACCTCGGCCCGGCTGGCCCCGCCGCGTGCTTCGGGGCCGTAGGACTGGCTTTGCACGACCTCTTTTCCATCGCGCACGGCGGCATCTGCCAGGAGAATACCGGCCAGGATCATTCCTTGCCCGCCCGTGCCCGCCAATCGGATTTCGATTCTGCTTGCCATCACGCCGCCTCCGCTTCTGCTTTTGCGCGCTCGATGATCTGACGGTACAGATCGATGTATCCGGGGCGTTCGCGGTCCGTGAGCACCCCGCGCACGATCTTTCCCACCAGCTCATCTTCGGGTTTGCCTTCGGCCTGCTTGACGGTGATGCTGTTTTCTTTGAGCCGGCGCATCATGTCGGGCGCTTTGCCCCAGCGGTTCATGCGCCCGATGGTGGTGTGGCAGTAGCTGATCGCCTCGACCACGGAGAAACCCTTTTTCTGGATGGCGTGGGCGATGAATTTTTGCAGTTCGGTGACGTGGTAGACCGTGCTGCGGGCCACGAAGGTGGCTCCTGCTGCCACCGCCAGTTCGGAGATGTGGAAGGGCGGCTCGATGTGGCCGTAGGGCGCGGTGGCGGCGTGTGCCCCCTGCGGTGTCGTGGGCGAGTACTGCCCGCCCGTCATACCGTAGGTGGCGTTGTTGACCACGATGGCGGTCAGTTCGATGTTGCGCCGCGCGGCGTGGATGAAGTGGTTGCCGCCGATGGCCAGCGCGTCGCCGTCGCCCATCACCACCAGGACTTTCATGCCCGGGCGGGCCAGCTTCAGCCCGGTGGCGAAGGCCAGCGCGCGCCCGTGGGTGGTGTGCAGGGTGTTGAAGTCGACGTAGACCGGCATACGGCCGGTGCAGCCGATGCCGGAGATCATCGCAATGTCGTTCTTGTCCAGGTCCAGGCTGTCGACGGCGCGGATGATGGCACCGAGGACGATGCCGATGCCGCAGCCGGCGCACCAGACGTTGGGAAACTTTTTGCTGTGGCGCAGGTAGCGCTCGTGAATTCGCGATTCGGAATGTATCGTGCTCATTATCGCATCCCCTCGATCGCTGCCAGAATCTCGTCCGGCTTGATCAACTGGCCATCGGCGCGGTTGACACGGCGCACCTTGCGCCGCCCCACCACGCGTTCGACCTCCAGGGCCATCTGGCCCATATTCATCTCCGGCACCACCACGCGGTGGATGCGTTCGGCCGCTTTGTCGACCACCTCTTCGGGGAACGGCCAGAGGGTCTTGAGCTTCAGGAACCCGACCCGTCGGCCGCGCTTGCGGGCCAGTTCCACCGCGTAGTGCGCCGAACGGGCCGTGGAACCGTAGGCCACCACCAGGGTCTCCGCCGCATCGATCCCATCGGCGTCGTAGAGCAGAATTTCCGACAGGCCGCGGCGGATCTTGCGAAAGACGCGGTCCAACCACAGATTGACCTCGTCGGCCCGCTCCGTCGGATAGCCGCGTTCGTCGTGGTGCAGGCCGGTGATGTGGTAGCGGTAGCCCTCGCCGAAGGGGATCAGCGGTGGCACGTCGACGGGGTAGTTCTCGTAGGGCTTGTACCACTCCGGCGGCACCAGCGTTTGCGCCCGTTCGACCCGCTCGACCGTTGCGTAATCGGGCAGTTCCACCTTCTCCCGCATGTGGCCGATCACTTCGTCCATCAGCAAGATGACGGGGGTGCGGTACTTTTCGGCGAAGTTGAACGCCGCCACGGTCAGGTCGAACGATTCTTTCACGGACGAGGGCGCGAGGGCGATGATGGGGTGGTCGCCGTGCGTTCCCCACTGCGCTTGCATCACGTCACCCTGGGCGGGGCTGGTGGGCCGGCCGGTGGAGGGACCCAGGCGCTGCACGTCGACGACGACGCACGGGATTTCCGCCATAGCCGCGTAGCCGATATTCTCCTGCATCAGGCTGAGGCCGGGGCCGGAGGTGGCCGTCATCGACTTGGCCCCGCCCACCGCTGCGCCGATGATGGCGGCCATCGAGGCGATTTCGTCTTCCATTTGGATGAAGAAACCGTCCACCTGGGGCAGCCGCCGGGCCATCACTTCCGCCACTTCAGTGGCCGGGGTGATCGGATAGCCGGCGAAGAAGCGGCAGCCGGCCGCGATCGCGCCCTCGGCGCACGCTTCGTCTCCCTGCATCAACATGGGGCTCATACGCTCTTCTCCTCAGATTCGATCTCGGTCACGAAGATGGCGAAGTCGGGGCAGTGCAGCTCGCACCAACGGCAGCCGATGCACTGATCCGGGTGGGCAACGATCACGCTGCCGCTTTCGGTTTGTTCCAATACGTGCTTGGGGCAGAACTCGACGCACAAGGCGCAGCCTTTGCACCAGTTGGGGAAAATGATTGGCTTCGTGCGGCGTTTCTGGGTGCGATGCTTGGCGGGGGCTTCCTCTTGAACCTCGGTGGCCTGAGCCACTTCTTCTGACATATTGACGTCCTCCTGATAAGGAAACGGTTTTCGTAACTGCTCAGGCTGTGTGCCTGGCAGTTACCCGCCTGGCGCGTCGAAGGGAGATGATGGGGGTTTTGCGGGCGGC
>JAFGOJ010000313.1 GCA_016926575.1 Anaerolineae bacterium
GCCGCCCGCAAAACCCCCACTCCCCCCTTTTCGCGGCGGAAAAGGCAACTGCGAAGCGTAAGCTGAGCAGTTACCGTAGATGACACTTACACGTATCGATCCAAGGAGGTACCCAATGAACGCTATCGCTTCCGCCACCGGCACACCCATCTCTACACCGTCCGATTTCCCCGTCGACTGGGCCAGGCCGGAGTTCGCCGCTTACCACTGGACGCGCGACCGCGAGCACCTGCCCGACCCCGTCACGCCGATGTTTCTCAGTTGCGCCAGGGAGATGGGCATCGAAAGCCGCCGGCGCGCCGCCGTCTACGACGAGGCCATCGTCGAACGCTACGACATTCCCATCAATCACTACCTCTACACCTGCCTGCTTCCCTTCTCCGGCACGCCCGAGGAGCTGGACGCCCGCGCCCGGCGCAACCGCGAGAAAGTGGGCGCCGTCAGTGCCCGCCTGCCCGAGGTCTGGGAGACCGAATGGCAGCCCGCACTCGCATCCGCCTGGGCGTTCTGGGCCACATTCGACCTGGAGGCGGCCGACACGCCGGCGCTGGGCACGCATCTCGAAGAGAGCCTCGCCCGCGGCGCGCAGTTGTACGAGATTCACTACCTCATGGGGCCGCCGATGTGGTTCGCCATCGACGCCTTCGAATCGGCCTACTGCGACCTCTTCCCCGGCAAGACCCGCCTCGACGCGCACCGCCTGTTGCAGGGCTTCGACAACAAGACGCTGGAAATGGGGCGCGCGCTATGGCACTTGCGCGACGTCGCCGCCACCTGCCCCTTCGTGCGCCGCGTGCTGGCCGACCTGCCCGCCGTCGACGTGTGCGCAGCCCTGACCGGATTCGAGGAGGGGGAGCGCTTTCTGGACGAGCTGCGCGCCTTCCTGGCAGCCTACGGGCGACGCAGCGACCTGTGGGACTGGGGCCATCCCAGTTGGGAGGACGACCCCACGCCCGTGATCAACAACGTGAAGAACTACCTGAGCCAGCCGGAACGGGACCTGTGGGCTGAGCTGGACGAAGCGGCCGCCCGGCGCGAGGCGGCAGTGGACGAGGCGCGCCGCACGCTGGCAGGCTACCCCCAACCGGTGGCCGACCGCTTCGAGCGGCTGTTGGCGTCGGCGCAGACGGCCCTGGTGTTGACGGAAAACCACACCTACTACATCGACTTCAACGGCTTCGGCTGGATCCACCGCGTCATCCACACCCTTGGCGCGCGCTTCGCCACGGCGGGCCGCCTCGACCGGCCGGACGACGTCTTCTACCTCCATCTGGACGAGCTGCGGGCGATGATCGCCGACCCGTCCCTCGACCGGAGCGCGGTGGCCCGGCAGCGGCGCGCCGAAGTCGCGCGCTGGGCCGCCTGCGACGAACCGCGCGAGTTGGGCGTCCGCCCGGCGGAAGCACTGTACCTCTACTCGCCCGACGCGCGGCGCATGCTGCGCTACGTGGGCGGATTCGCCGTCGAAGCCGCCCCTCCGCCGCCCAAACCGGGCGTGCTGTACGGGCAGGCCGGGTCGCCGGGGACGGTGCGCGGCCCGGCGCGGGTGGTGCTCACCCTGGCCGACGCGCACCGCCTCCAGCCCGGCGACGTGCTGGTGACGCGCACGACGGCCCCGCCGTGGACGCCGCTCTTCCTGACCGCCGCGGCCGTCGTCACCGACGCGGGCGGGCTGCTCTCCCACGGGGCCGTCGTCTCACGCGAGTACGGCATCCCCGCCGTCGTCGGCACGCACAGCGCCACCGCGCTCATCGCCGACGGGCAACTGGTCGAAGTGGATGGCAGCAACGGCGAGGTGCGGTTGGTATAAAGGAGGACGCGATGAACATCTATTGGTTGGACGCACCCGATTGTCGAGATCCGCTGCGCGTGGGCGGCAAGGCCGCGCACCTGGGTCGATTGGCCGCCGCCTACCCGGTGCCGCCGGGGTTCTGCCTGGCGGCGGGGGCTGCCCCCTCGATTCGCTACGACGAACTGGCGGCCGCCTACGCTCGTCTGGGCGAGCGCTGCCACACGCCGCGCCCGGCGGTGGCGGTGCGCTCCTCGGCGGTGGACGAGGACGGCGCGCAGGCGTCCTTCGCCGGGCAGCACGCGTCGTACCTCAACGTGGTGGGGGCCGACGCGGTGGCGGCGGCGGTGGAGCGGTGCGTGGCGTCCGCCTGGGCCGAGCACGCGCTGCACTACCGCCGCGCGCACGGGCTGACGGAGGAGGCGCGCGTGGCAGTGCTGGTCCAGGAACTCGTCGTCGCCGACGTCTCTGCAGTCGTCTTCAGCGCCGACCCGTGCACGGGCGAGCGGGACCGCGTGGTGGTCAACGCGACGTGGGGGCTGGGGGAGAGCCTGGTGGGCGGCACGGTGACGCCCGACCTGTTCGTCGTGCGCAAGGACGACCTGAGTGTGCTTTCTCGACGGATCGCCGACAAGCAGTGCATGACCGTCGCGACAGGCGAGGGGACACAGGAGGTGGCGGTGCCGCGGTGTATGCGCGAGGAGCCGTCGCTCGACGCAGCGCAGGTCGAAGCACTGGCGCGCCTGGCGCGCGCGTTGGAGCGGGCGCAGGGCTGGCCGGTCGATCTGGAATGCGCGTACCGGCACGGGCGGCTGTACCTGCTCCAGTGCCGCCCCATCACGACGCTGGTGGGGTAGTGTGGGTATGACGCGGCCTATTTTCGAAACAGAGGCCATGACCTGGCGCTCGCCGCCGATGGACGAAAATGTAGGTCACGCTTGAACCGCCGTTCCGCCCGGTCAGGAGACCGGGCGGAACAAGAGGGGCCGCCTAAGGCGTTGACCCAGGCCCATTTGCGGAAGGGGTCCGGGGGAACCGGAAGGGAACCGCAGGTTTCCCGTTTCCCCGGCGGGGTGCAGGGGCGGAGCCCCTGCAAAGCCCCTATTCCAACCCTCCCGCAGGGTTCGACCCTGCGGGAGGGTGTTATGTGACTACGCGTCGCGCAAGACGAGCGGCAGGTAGATGTAGCGCGTACCCATCGGGAACTCCAGGATCACCGGCGCGAACGGGCTGGCGTAGCGCACCGTCAGCGTCTCCGTGACGGTGCCGGTCGTCCACTCGGTCGACGTGATCTGGAAGGTCTTGGTGATGGCGTGCCAGGCATTCGGCGCGAGGTCGTGCCCGTACCAGTCCAGCCAGCCGGCGCCGGAGAGCGGGCTGCCGGCAGACAGTTCGACGTCCACCAGCGCCAGCTCCACGCTCCACGCTTCCACCAACGTGAAGCTGATCAGGGCCCCGTTGGTGATCCAGACCCGGTCGACGATGGTGATGGTCTCGCCCGGCGGGACGGGGAAGGGACTGTCGGCCGGGCCGTAAGGCGTGCCGTCGATCCAGATCTCCTTTTCCCAGACCGGTTCGGGCGGCTGGACGGTGAAAGTGATGACGGTCCAGTCGTGTTCGATGTTGACGTGGTCGTAGACGTAGTCGTAGATGGTGATCACGTCACCCGCCATTGCTGTGTCGGTGATGGCGACGGTGACGGTGATCTGGCGTTCCTCGTCTTGTGCCAGGTCGGTGAAGTCCCACCGCGCCCACGATCCGTCTGGGGCGATGTTTTCAGGCAGCGGCACCGGGTCGGCGCTCAGGAAGGGGGCTTCGGGCGGGAAGGTGTTGGTGACGTATCCGGAGCTCTCCAGGCCGCCCCGGTTGCCGTAGGTCAGGGTGAACGTCGCCTCCTGCCCGGCAAAGACCATCGGGTCGCGCGTGTTATCGATCCACAGGACGGGCAGTTGCTTGGTGATGGTTACCAGGCGCGTCCACGGCCGGTCGACGTTGGGGATCCACAGTTCCTCTTGGATGATGGTCTCCGTCCAGGTGCACGGTTCGACGTGGAACAGCTTGGTGATAGTGTAAATGCCCGGCTCGCCAACGGGCAGAGTCCACATCATCCATCCGGCTGCCGTGTTGCTGGTAATGGTTCCGGCTGTCACCTCCCAATCCAGCAAAGAAAGTTCCGCCGACACCCAGTTTTCTTCCAGCACCGTTTCGCCCTCGGCGCGCCCGAGAGCCGCCGGATCGGGTACGTAGATCACGTCTGTGATGGTGATCGTGTGTGAGGTCTGGGTTTGAATCGTCAATCCCTCGTCCCACAACACGCCGTTGACCCATTTCACCCAGCCGGGCGGCTCGACGTGGAACGTGATCCAGACGTCGTCCTCCAGCTCGCCAGCGTGGTTGTAGATGCCATCCCAGACCTCGATCGTGGTGGAGGGCGGTACGTGGGTGGCGATGTCGACGGCGACGGTGATGACGCCGCTCCCGCCCGGTTCGATGACCGGAATCCGCCAAGCCACCCAGTCATCGCCAAAGCGGAACGGCTCCAGCGACGATCCGGCATAAGGCGCAGTGATGGGGAAGGTGTTAGAGATCACTGCACCGAACTCCCGGTCGGCGGTGATCGGGTTGGTGTATTCGAGCTCGAAGATGGCGCGCTGCCCCGGTATCACGTGGTAAACGTCGAAGAAGCTGTCGATGGCCAAGTCGACGGGGGGCTTATCGATGAAGACCGGCCGCCGCTCTAGCTCCTCTACTGGCTCCCACGTGCCTGGGTCCACTGCCCACAGCTCCTCCCAGAGAATCGTGTAGGTCCACGTACACGGCTCGACGTGGAAGACCTTGGTGACAGTGAAGACCGTCTCCACCGGTTCGAGCGGCCTCAACCGCAGGGCCAGGAAGCCCGGTTCTTCGGCAACGGGAATCCATTCGCCCGGTTGGTTAGACTCAGCCGTCCAGCCGATGAGATGCAAGTGGCGTTGCGGGGCACCGGGCGGAGAGGGCAGGCCCGGGTCGGGGGGGCCTTCCATCTCTTCCACCCAGTGCTCGACCAGGTCGACCGGGATATGGGTGGTGATGATTTCGGTGACGGTGATCGTGTCCGAGGTCCAGGCCGGCACGCCGATGTCGGGGGCCACCCACAGCCGGCCCAGCGGGCCGTCCGGGTCGAGCAGTTGTGGCGCATCGACCCACTTCTCCCACTCCGGCGGCGGGACGTGGTACTGGATCTGCGTCACGCCCTGCTCGGCCCCGGTGTGATCGTAGACCCAGTCGAAGATGTCGATGGTGGTGGAGGGCAAGAGGCCGCCGGCGATGCGGACAACGACTGTGATCTGCTGGCTCTGGTCCATCTCCAGCCCATCGGTGAAGATCCATGTGACAGTCATGCTGTCATCCGCATAATTGAACGCTCCCGGGGCAGGATCGGCCCATTCAAAGGGGGCTTCCGGCAGTGGAAATCGATTGATGACACTGTAGGCATCCTCGAAGCCGCCGGTATTGTTGATGGTGAGGGTGAAAGAAACAAACTCCCCGCCGTAGACGTCGCGCCCGCTGTTGTTGACGCTGGTGATCTCCAGGTTGGGCACGAGCTTGTTCACCAGCACGGGACGGGAACCGACCTGGTAGACATCACCGGTAAAGTCTTCCATCCACAACTCTTCCCAGAGTATCGTCTCTTCCCACATACACGTCTCGACGTGGAAGACCTTGTGTAGCTCAATCGGGATCGGGTCTACGCTGGGTGGAATAATCCACGTCAGCCCGTTGGGGCCGGGGATGACGGTGCCGTACGGCAGCGGGAGAGGGACAAAGAATTCCAGGCTCAGGCGCTCTGGATCCCAGAACTCGGTCAATATGAGGGTGTTGAAGGGGTCTGGAATGATGATATCCACGATCTCGAACGTCTGCGACGTCTGGAGGGTGAGACTGATGCCTGGGTACCACTCCACGCCGTTGACCAGCTTGATCCAGGCAACGGGCGGCGGCGGATCGACGTAGACGTGGAATAAAGTGACCGCTGGCGGTTCGATCTGCCTGCCGGTGTGATCGTAGATCCAATCCTCGATCATTATCTCCGTTGAGATTGGGGCAGTAGGGTCGATGGCAACGTAGACATCGATGGTGTCCTCCCATCCACCGGGGAGGCCATCGACGTCCCACTCGACCCGCAGCCGGTCAGCGCTGACGCGGTCGGGGAACGGGTCGGCGTAGACGAAGGGCGCAGTGATGGGGAAGACGTTGCGGATCATGGCCGCGTTCTCGTAGCCGCCGCTGTTGCCATAGCGCAGGGTAAAGGAGGCAACGCTGCCGGGGGCGACCCCCGGATCGCCATACTCGCTGAAAATCCAGAGATCAGGCGGTATCTTGCGCACGGTGAAGGGGCGCACGTCGAAGACGGCGTCGCCGATCTCCAGCACCTCCTCCACGGTGGTGGTGATCCAGTCGCACGGCTCGACGTGGAACCACTTGGTGACCCGTACCACCTCCGGCGGGCCGGGCGGCGCGGTGAAGGTCATCGTTCCCGCTGCCTCGTCGACAACGACCTCACCGACCGGCGGGTCGATGATCCACTCTCTCAGATCCAAACGATTCGGGTCCCACGACTCGGTCAGGGTGAGAGCCTCGGTGGCGGTGATCACGTCGACCACGACGAGTGTGTCCGAAGTCTGGGCGGTCATCTCCAAGTCAGGCTCCCACAGCATAGAGTACCCCACACCGGAGGGGTCAACGACAGAAACGATCTTATCCCAGCCGGGAGGCGGTGGGGTATACGCGCCAAAGGGCGAGGTACAGATGGTAGTCTGGTCGCTGGTGAAGTCGGTCACCCAAACCTGCGGGGGATCGGAGCCTTCGATGTACGTGACGCCGCTGTTGTAGCCCCCCGCGCCGGGGCAGTCGAACGCGGCGAGCTCACGCATCGGCAGTCCGCCGGTGCACTCCAGGTCGGTCACTACGAGGGTGGTGGTGTCCCAACTGGAGTGGTAGAGCACCCCGTGCTCGGCGTCGTAGTCGATACCGAGATTATCATTATCCTCTTCCCAGCCGGGGACGGTGCAGGTGGCGATGGTGTGCCAACTGTTGGGCGTCCACCAGACACCGGTGCGGATCAAGGCGATCTCGTAGACCACGTTGTCGTCGTAGGCGGCGGTGGCGAAGTAGCGCGTTGGGCTGCCGGGCACCACGGCAATGTCGATGATATTGTCGATCTCCGATCCGTCGTGGCTGTCGTTGCTGCCGACTTCGTCGTCCATCTCCCACGCGTTGAGGATAATGCCGTTGGGTGTCACCTCGACGATGTTATCGTCGGCATAGGAGAGGTCGCCGTTGTAGTCCGGCATGAAATAGGTGTCTTCATAGAAGTCGTAGCCCGCGCCATCGCGGTTGTCGATCTGCCAGGGCCAGCCTGCGTTCACCGTCGAAAGGGCGATGCTGCCCAGCACGGGGTGCGGTGCAGGTTGGTCCACGTCATAGATCGTGGGTCTATGGGCAGAGGACTGGCTCTCGTGAGCGTAGCGGACGTAGTCGCGGCCGGGGTCGTAGACCAGGCCAATGGTCGAATAGGACCACGTGTTGGTAAACACTTCCTGGACGTCGTTCGTGGCTCTGAGGGCAGCCGTCGCGCCGGAAGCGACCGCGCTCAAAACGGCCCCGTCGGGAGGCGGCGCATCGGTCTCGGGGAGTGCCTCGGAGGGGGCCGGC
>JAFGOJ010000314.1 GCA_016926575.1 Anaerolineae bacterium
CTTACGCTTCGCAGTTGCCTTTCCCGCCGCGAAAAGGGGGAGTGGGGGTTTTGCGGGCGGCTTCGCCGCCCGCAAAACCCCCACCTTTTCCTCTCGCCGCTCCAAGCGGGTAACTGCCAGGCGCACAGCCTGGGCAGTTACTTTCCCGGAAGCCAGAGCTTCCGGGAAGGTTTAGCGCGACAACAGGAGTAAACGATGCAATTTCGGATGCGTTGGGGTGGGTTGCGGGCGAAGATCATCGCCTGGTTCCTCGTGCCTACCGCTCTGATCCTGTCTGTGGTGGCCATTTTCATCTTCTACACCTACCAGCAGGTTGCCGAGGAGCTGGTCTTCGAGCGAAACCAGGAAGTCGCCCAGCTCCTGGCCAGCCAACTGGCAGTGGACCTGGCCGAGTACACCGATGGCCTGCGCGTCCTGGCGGCAACGGCCGAGGTCTACGAGATACGCCCCGATCCCTTGACGCAACAAGTGATCATTCGCTTTTCTATCGAAAGACTGTGGGATTTCGATGGGGGGGTGATGATCGTGGGGCCAGAGGGAACCGTGATGGCTGCCGACCAGCGCCGCCTCGACGCGGTGGGGCAGGATTGGTCGGAGCGGGACTATTTTGGCCGGGCGCAAGCCACCGACGTGTCGTTGATCGCTCCGGTCTTTTCGAGCATCATCCCCGACGGGCCGGAGGGCAGCGACGTGGTCGCTCTGGCCGTTCCGGCCTTCGGTGCGCGGGGTGACTTCGCCGGGATGACGGTGGGGCTGTTCCGGCTCAGTCCGGGCTCAGAGGCGCGCACCAGCCCGTTCAGCGTGGGCATCTTTCGCCGGCTGCGCGAGGTGGGCGGCACCAACACTTACCTGGTCGACGAGAGCGGCCGTGCCATCTACCACTCCGACACCTGGCGCATCGGCGAGGACTTATCGACCCTGGTGCCTGTCGAGCGTGCGTGTCAGGGCCAGGTGGGCAGCATCCGCACCACGGATTTGGATGGGCGGGAGATCGTCGCCAGCTTTGCCCCCGTGCCCGGGACGCCGTGGGGCCTGGTCATCGAGGAGAGTTGGAGCGCGCTGATTGGCGCCAGCACCCCCTATGCGCGTCTGCTGCTGGTGCTGCTGGCCCTGGTCATCGCCATCCCAGCTTTGGTGGTGGCGGTCGGCTCCGGGCGAATCACGCGCCCCCTCACCGATATGACGGTCGCAGCGCAGGAGATGGCCGACGGCCAGCTCGATCAGGCCATCGACGTGCAGACCGGCGACGAGCTCGAGGCGCTGGCCCGCCAGTTCAACCGAATGTCGGCCCAACTCCAGACCTCCTATGCCACCCTGGAGCAGCGCGTCGCGGACCGCACGCGGGAACTTTCCACCCTGCTGCACGTCTCTCGCACCGTCGCCTCGACCTTGGAACTGGAACCGCTGCTGGGCCTGATTCTCGACCAACTGCGGTTGGTGGTCGACTACAGCGGCGTGGCGCTGATGACCCTGGAGGGCGGCGTGCTGCGCCCCGTCGCCCACCGCGGCCCGATCCCCCAGGCCGAGGTGCTGGCGATGCGCTTCCCGTTGGACGAGGCGCGGGTCCATCAGGCGGTCGTGGTGGGGCGAGCGCCGCTGATCATCCCCGACGTGCGCGGCGACACGCCGATGGCGCAGGCCTTCCGCGACTTCGCCGGTGAGTATATGGAGACGACCTTCGGGGCCGTCCGTTGTTGGATGGGCGTGCCGTTGGTTGCCAGGGACGAGGTTATCGGCATGGTGAGCTTCGACCACGGAGAGCCGCATCGCTACACCGAGCGGGACGCGGAGCTGGCTCAGGCGTTCGCCAGCCAGACCGCCATCGCCATCCAGAACGCCCAGCTCTACGAGCAGGCACAGGAACTGGCCGCGTCCAAGGAACGCCAGCGCCTGGCGCGCGACCTTCACGACGCGGTCAGCCAGACGCTCTTCTCCACCAGCCTGATCGCCGAGGTGATTCCCCGGTTGTGGGAGCGGGACCCCGAGGAGGCGCGCCGCCGCCTGGAGGAACTGCGTCAACTGACGCGTGGCGCGCTGGCCGAGATGCGCACGCTGCTGTTGGAACTGCGCCCCTCGGCCCTGGTGGAGACGCCGCTGCGGGATTTGCTACAGCAACTGTGCGAGGCGACCACCAGCCGGGCGCGGGTGGAGGCGGCGCTGGAGGTGGAGGACGCGGGCAGCCTGCCGGTAGACGTCAAGGTGGCCTTTTACCGCATTGCCCAGGAGGCGTTGAACAACGTGGTCAAACACGCCGGAGCGGGCCGTGTGACGGTGCGCTTCCGGTGCGTGGCGGAGGGCGAGGAAAGCCGGTATGCAGCGATGTGCGTGTGCGACGACGGGCGCGGCTTCGATCTTGCTGCGATCCCGCCGGACCATCTGGGGGTGAGGATCATGCGCGAGCGCGCTCAATCCGTCGGTGCGATGCTGACCGTCGAAAGCGAACCCGGCGAGGGCACCGAAATCAGCGTGGTGTGGCGGGGCGGCAGCAATGCGTGACCTGTTTCTGCTCGATCCTGACGTGGTCTTTCTGAACCATGGGTCGTTTGGGGCGTGCCCGCGTCCGGTTTTCGATGCCTATCAGGCTTGGCAGCGCGAACTGGAGCGCCAGCCGGTGGAGTTTTTGGGCCGGCGCTTTGCGGCATTGATGCACGCGGCGCGCCAGGCGCTGGGTGCGGTGCTCGGCGCAGACGCCGACGACCTGGTCTACGTGCCCAACGCCACCACGGGCCTCAACGTTGTGGCGCGCTCGCTGCCGCTGCAACCCGGCGACGAGGTGCTGAGCACCGACCACGAGTACGGCGCGTTGGACCGCACGTGGCGGTTCGTGTGCGGGAAGCGGGGCGCGCGTTACGTGCGCCAGCCGGTGCCGCTGCCGGTGACGTCGGCGCAGGAGGTGGTCGAAGCGGTGTGGGCGGGCGTGACGGCGCGCACGCGGGTGCTCTTTCTCAGCCACATCACCTCGCCCACGGCGATCATTTTCCCGGTGGCCGAATTGGTGCGCCGGGCGCGGGCTGCGGGCATCCTCAGCGTGGTCGACGGCGCGCACGCGCCGGGGCAGATCCCGCTCGATCTGGACGCGCTGGGGGCCGATTTCTATGCCGGGAACGCGCACAAGTGGCTGCTGGCGCCCAAGGGTGCGGCTTTCCTCCACGTCCGCCGTGACGTGCAGCACCTGGTCGAACCGCTGGTCGTGAGCTGGGGGTGGGAGAGCGATCAGCCCAGCGCCTCACGCTTCGTGGATTATCACGAGTGGCAGGGAACGCGGGACATTGCTGCGTTTCTGGCGGTGCCGGAGGCGATTCGTTTCATGGAAACGCACGACTGGCCCGCCGTGCGCCGCTCGTGCCACGCGCTCTTGCGGGAGGCGCGGCAGCGTGTGACGGCGCTGACCGGGCTGCCGCCCCTCACCCCCGATTCCCCGGCCTGGTTCGCCCAGATGGCGGCGTTCCCCCTCCCGCCGTGCGACGCGGAGGCGCTCAAAAGGCGGCTGTACGACACGTATCGCGTCGAAGTGCCGATTGTCGTATGGAACGGACGCCCGTTGGTGCGCGTGTCGGTGCAGGCGTACAACACTCCGGCGGACGTGACGGCGCTGGTCGAGGCGTTGGCCGCGCTCCAGATCGAAAGGCAAGTGCGTGACCATCGATCGTAGTGCTCCGGTTCCCATCTATTACCAGCTCAAACGCATTATTCAGGCCCACATCGAACAGGGCATCCTGCAGCCGGGCGACCGTTTGCCGACGGAGCAGGAACTGTGTGAGCAGTACGGCATCAGCCGCTCGCCGGTGCGGCACGCGCTGAACGAGCTGACCTACGAGGGTGTGATTACCCGCCGCCCGGCGCTCGGCACGTTCGTTGCGGCCCAGCCCGCGGCAGAGCATCAGACCGAAACGCCCATCCACACTATCGGGACGGACACGCGCTGGATGACCCTCCTGCGGCGCGCCGCTGTGGTTTGGAATGCCGAGCACCCCGATCGGCCGCTGCGCCTGGAGACCGAGGTGATCGCTCACGGCAACCTGTACGCGCGTCTCAACGCGGCGGTGGGCGACGGCACGGCCCCCGACGTCGGGATGCTGGACTGCGTTTGGATCGCCGAGTTCGCCCAGGCGGGCTACCTTTTCCCGTTGGAGGCGTTGGACGCGGCGTGGAGCCGGCAGGCGTATGCTGCCGACCTCTATGCGGCCTCCAGAGAGGCCAACACCTTCGCTGGTCAGTTGTATGGTGTGCAGTTCGAAGCAGACGTCTCGCTGCTGTGGTATCGCAAAGATTGGTTTGAGCAGGAGGGGCTGGTCGCGCCGGCGGATTGGGAGGCGCTGCTGAAGGTGGCGCGCCACTTCAAGCGGCCCGAGGTTGCGGCGCGGTACGGCATTGGCTCCGCGGCCCTCGCTTTCCCCGGCGGCCCCGTTGGCGGCGAGGCGACCGTGTACAGCCTGATGCCGTTCATCTGGTCGGCGGGGGGGAAGGTCTTCGACGAGGGCACGGTGGCGCTCGATTCCCACGCCACGCACGAGGCGCTGGCGTTCCTGCGTGGGCTCGTCCGCGAGTCCCTCGTCCCGGCCGATGTGACGGCGTTTACCTGGGACGCCGCCCCGCGCCTGTTCGCCGGCGGCAAGGTTCCCATGGCCCTGGGCGGCAGTTACGAGGTCAACGCGATGATCGAGTGGGCCGATTGGGACCGCGAGGCGTTCTGCCGGCACGTCGGCTGCACGCCCATCCCGGCAGCGCCGAGGCGGGAGCCTGCGGTCACTCTGGGCGGGATGAGCTGCGGCATCTTCCGTCAATCTCGCCATCCCGAATTGGCGATGGGCCTTCTCGAGACGGCGATGCGTCCCGACCTGATGCTGGATTTCTGTCGCCTGACGTGGCAGCAGACGCCGCGCGTGTCTTTCGCGCGCTACTTCGGTGCGACTGCCGAGGCGTTTCTGTCACACACGGCCCGCATGCTCGCCTTAGCCCGCGCCCGCCCGGCCCTTCCAGAGTATGCCAAAGTGTCGCGCCAGATCCAACACATGATCGAGGCCGTCTTGACGACCGACCGGGCTATTCCGGAGATCGTCGCGCGCACGAGCGAGTTCATCAGTGTCATCAGCGACGTCCCTTGTCACACGAAGTAGGCGCGCGATTCGATCACAGGTCCACTTGTACCCTCTCTCCAATCAGCCCTTGCTCCCTCTCTCAATTGTGGTATAGTATCTGCCTGTAACTGCTCAGGCTGTGCGCCTGGCAGTTACCCGTTTGGCGCGTCGAAGGGAGAAGGTGGGGGTTTTGCGGGCGGC
>JAFGOJ010000315.1 GCA_016926575.1 Anaerolineae bacterium
ACCAATATTATACAACACCTCTCAATAGTAACAACGAGGAAATGGGTACTAACGTAACGGCGAAACCTGCCTTTCACGTAGTACGCAGGTACCAGTCCGGAGGCGCGCCTACCACCACCAGACACTATGCTCCCGTCGGGTCCGTGACCCGGCGGGAGCGCGGGTCGTGGACCCGCGCCGAGCTCTTGTTCCGCCCGGTCAGGAGACCGGGCGGAACGGCGGGTCAGGAGACCCGCAACGACAGGGGCCATTTTCGTCCATCTTGGGCCTTTTTCGTGTCAATTCGTGGCTGATCTTTGCCGTTATCCCCAACGACAAACACACCCGGCATAACCCGTAACCTGACAAGGGGGGTGGAACGATGTATAATATGAGGGTGCATCCCACCACCAGAAACGAGCCTATGGACCCTCGATCCGACGAACCCAAGTTATTGCGCCAGGCCAGCCAGGGCGACAAAGACGCTCTGGCCGAGCTATACGAGCGGTACGTGGATGCGATCTACCGGTTCATGCTCTACCGCACCCGCGACCACGCGTTGGCCGAGGACCTGACGGCAGAGGTATTCGCCCAGGTGATCCAGTCGATCCACCGGTACGAGGAGCGCGGACTGCCCTTCGGGGCGTGGCTGTTCGCCATCGCCCGCGCCCGGCTGGTCGATCACATCCGGCGGCAAAAGCGGCGGCCCGTGGCCCCCGCAAGCGACTTGCTCTGTCTGCCCGACAAGCAGGCTGAGGCCGCACCGGAGCAGGTGCTGGACGAGGTGCAGTTCCTGTCGCTGCTGCACCCGCTGACAGAACGCCAGCGCGAGGCCGTCCTGCTGCGCTTCGTGGGGGAATTGAGCCACGCGGAGATCGCCGAGGTCACCGGCAGCACCGCCAACGCGGTCAAACAACTGATGTACCGCGCCCTCAACCGGCTGCGGAAGGCATTGGAGGAACCATGAGTCGCAGAAGGGTCGAACACCTACTGAGAAAACTGAACCGCCGTCACTACGACGCGCCGGCCACCGACGTGGAGCATGTGGCAGAACGGCTGGCATCGTTCCGGCATCCCACACTGTCGTCCCGGGCCCGCGCGCGCATCTGGCAGGCAGCACAAGCCCGCGCCGCGAGCCTGCCCGCCCGGCGCACCGTCCGTCCGCGCCTGGCGTGGGCCGCGCTGCCGCTGGTGCTGCTCTTCTTCCTCAGTTCCACCAGCGTAGTCATGGCCGCGCAGAGCAGCCTGCCCTCCGAAGCGCTCTATCCGTTCAAGAGCCTCTCCGAACAGGTGTGGTTCACTCTGACGCCCGAAGCCCAACGGCCGGCGGTCGCACTGGAGCTGGCGACGCGCCGGATCGCCGAGGTGGGGCAGCTCAACCAGCGCGGCGAGGTCGCGCCTGCCGGCGTGCTCGAAGACCTGGAAGCCTACCTGACGTGGATCGACCAGATGCCGGCCGGGGAACCGGCACGCACCCAGGCGCTGTACCGGTTGAGCTACGAGATTCAAGCCCTGGAAGAACAGGCGCAGGACCTGCCGTTGAATTCGAGCCTGCTGCTGGCGCTGGCAGCCTGCCGGCGCACCCAGATTGCGCTCGCCAACCCATCCGGCTTCGAACCGTAGGTCACGCTTTCAGCGTGACGGTCCTCCCAAAGACTCGAAGGTTGTAACTGCTCAGCTTACGCTTCGCAGTTGCCTTTCCTGCCGCGAAAAGTGGGGATGGGGGTTTTGCGGGCGGCTTCGCCGCCCGCAAAACCCCCATCCCCACTTTTTGAGAAGATACGATTTATTGCTGGAGCGCCTCGGCCACCGGCAGGTAGACGGCGAACGTGCTCCCCCCACCCGCCTGGCTCTCCACCTTGACGTGCCCGCCGTGATGGTCTACGATCTTTTTCACCACGTCCAGGCCCAATCCCATACCGGGCACCTGCGCCCGCTTGGCCGACTCCCCCCGGTAGAACCGCTCGAAGATGCGCGGAAGTTCCTCGGCCAGGATGCCCATACCCGTATCCGCCACCGCCACCCAGGCCAGCGGGCAGCCCTTGCGGTCTTCGCAACCCGTGGTGACTGTGACCGTGCCCCCCGCCGGAGTGTAGTGAATGGCATTGCACAGCAGTTGCTCGACGACAAACGCCAGTTGCTGTTCGTCGGCCAGGATCGTTGCATCGAGCGCCGCCGGGCGATAGGCCAGGGTCAGCCCATGCGCCTCGGCCATCGGTGAGCAGCCACGCACGACCCGTTCGACCAGCGGAGCGAGCGGCAGAGGGCGGGCCTCTCCGTTGAGCAATTGGCGTTCCACGCGCGTGATGTGGAGGATGCTCTCCAACAGCCGCACTTGCTCATTGGCCTCCTGGGTCAACGAAGGCAAGTAGTCACGCCATTTTTCCGGGCGCTGGGCCATCAGCTCGGTATACAATTTGATCGTCGTGATAGGAGTGCCCAGTTCGTGAGAAACGGCAGAGAGCAGGTCGTACATCCACTCCCAGGCGCGCCGGGCGTCGGTGACGTTCCGCGCCGCGACCACAGCGACGGCGTTTTCCACGGTCCGGACCGGCGCCGCGCGCAGTTCCACGTCTAACGCCGCAAAAGACAAGGCCGCCGCCGGCTCGTCGGACGCACGTTCAGTCAGCCGTGCCACCTCGTCTCGCAGGCACGCGGCCTCTTCGGCAGAAAGCTTCTCGCTCAGCCACGCTTCGGCCACGGGATTGGCACGCAAAATCTGGCCGCGGTCGCCGACGAGGAAAATGGCATCGTTGGCGCTCTGGAGGATGGCTTCCACCTGCGCGTCCACGTCCTCGGCCTGCAAGCGCCAGGCCCTCATTTCCTTGAAGCGGTCGATGGCGAAGGTGATGGCGCGCCGCAGTTCGCGTTGGTTCGACGGCTTGACCAGGTAGTTCGCCACCCCGACCTCGGTAGCGCGTCGAATCAAGTCGTCGGTCTCGTAAGCGGTCAAAATGACCACCGGCGTCGGGCACCAATCGCGGATGAAGCGAGACGCCTCGATGCCGTCCATATCGGGCATGTCCAAGTCCATCAAGATGACGTCGGGACGGCGAGCCTGGGTCATCCTTACCGCATCGAAGCCATTCGTCGCCTCGCCGGCAACTACGTAGCCAATCTCCTCGATCAACCCCTTGATCATCTCACTGACCAGGTAATTGTCTTCGACGATCAACACACGGATGTTGTCCTGCGCCATCAATCCCTCGTTTCCGCTCCGAAAATAGCTCTCACAACCGACACGTCATTGCGAGGGCGCGGAGCGCCCGAAGCAATCCCCAAG